>NZ_JBSGBK010000005.1:0-210092 GCF_053601215.1 Amycolatopsis sp. NPDC004772 | reverse complement strand
GGGGACAACCTCGGCCCTTCCCCACAGGCGGGGGGGTGGGGGGACCCAGCGGGGGGGGAAGTGTGCTTGTGGTGGGGCGCCGGCGGGCGCGGCCCGCCGGCCGCGCCCCCCGCGCGCCGCCCCCCCCCCGCCGGCCGTTGTTCCGGCCGGGCCGCAGGTGCTATACCGGGCAGCAGCCCGGTGTCGCGACGACGCGATGCCACGAACGACCGGAGGGTCTGGTGGCACACCGTGCTGTGCGTTCGTCCGCCGTGGTCGCGGCCCTGACCGTGCCCGTCCTCCTGCTGGGGGCCGCCACCGCCGTGGCCGCTCCGCCGGGGCGGCAGCTGACGATCGAGACCGTGTCGAACCCGCGGCCCGCCCTCGTCAGCGGGGGACAGGTGCTGGTCAAGGTGGCCCCGGCGGACAAGCGGGTCACCGTCAGCCTCAACGGCCACGACGTCACCTCGAGCTTCCGCGCCCAGCCGGACGGCAGCCTGCTCGGCCTGGTCACCGGCCTGCGCGCCGGCGGCAACGACCTCAGCGCCCGGACGCGGGACCGGCGGGCGAACCTGCGCGTCACCGACCACCCGAGCACCGGGCCCGTCTTCTCCGGCGCGCAGCAGCTCCCGTTCTACTGCGAAACCCAGGCGTTCGGCCTCCCCGCGGCGCAGCAGCCGCTGTGCAGCGCGCCGACCCAGGTCAGCTACCAGTACCGGACCACCGCCGGGACGTTCGCGCCGCTCGCGGACCCGGCGGCCCGGCCCGCGGACCTCGCGACGGCCACGGTCGGCGGGCACACGCTGCCCTACGTCGTCCGCGTCGAGCGGGGCACGATCGACCGCGCCGTCTACGAGATCGCGGCGCTGTACGACGGCACGCCGTCGCCCGTCGCGCCGGAGGCCGGCTGGAACGGGAAGCTGGTCTACACCTTCGGCGGCGGCTGCAACGCGGGCTACCACCAGGGCACTTCGACCGGCGGGGTGGTCAACGACCTGTTCCTGGCCCGGGGCTACGCGGTCGCGTCCTCGACGCTCAACGTGCTCGACAACAACTGCAGCCCGATCATCTCGGCCGAGGCCGCGATGATGGTCAAGGAGCACTTCGCCGAGACCTACGGCCCGATCGCCCACACCATCGGCTGGGGCGGCTCGGGCGGGGCGATCCAGCAGTACGACATCGCGGAGAACTACCCCGGGATCGTCGACGGCATCATCCCCGGCGTCTCGTTCCCGGACCCGCTGAGCACCGGTGGCCCGGTGTCGGACTGCCGTCTGCTGGAGCGGTACTTCGCCGGGCCGGGCGCGTCGTTCACCGCGGCGCAGAAGCAGGCCGTCGCGGGCTTCGGCAGCTACGACACCTGCGTGTCCTGGGACAAGACGTTCGCCAGCCGCGCCACGGCAATCGGCAGCTGCAACGCGGCCATCCCGGTCGCGGCGCGGTGGGATCCGGTCACCAACCCGCGCGGGGTGAAGTGCAACTCGAATGAGCAGCTGGTCAACCAGCTCGGGCGGGATCCGCGGACCGGGTTCGTGCGCAGCCCGCTGGACACCGTCGGCGTGCAGTACGGCCTGAACGCGCTGAAGGCCGGCGCGATCACCGCGGCCCAGTTCGTGGACCTCAACGCGGCCATCGGCGGCCTCGATTTCACCGGAACACCGGTGCCGCAACGGATCGCGGCCGACCCGAAGGCCCTGGCCACGGTGTACGCCGAGGACATCCTGAACTCCGCGTCGCAAGGCCTGCGGGAGACGCCGATCATCGACCAGCGCACCGACCTCGACTTCGCCGGGTTCGGCAACGACATCCACACCACCGAGTGGTCCTACGTGCTGCGGCAACGGCTTCTGCGCGCCAACGGCACCGCGGGCAACCAGGTCATCATCGAAAACCACGCCACCCCGGCCGAAGCGGCGGCCGCCAGCGCCTACGAACTCGACGCCATGGACCGCTGGCTCACCGCGATCGACGCCGACGGCTCACACCGCAGCCGCCGGCAGAAGGTGCTGGCGAACCGCCCGGCCGACCTCGGCGACGGCTGCTACCTGGCACCCGCGTCGCGGATCACCGAGAAGCTGACCTACCCGGCGAGCGGTCAGTGCGGCGCGCAGTACCCGGTCGCGGCCAACACCCGGATGGTCGCGGGGGAGAGCCTGGCCCTCGACGTGCTGAAGTGCCGGCTGAAGCCCGTGGACTTCCGCGACTACCCGGTCACCTTCACCGCGGCGGAGCGGCAGCGGCTGCGGACGGCGTTCCCCGACGGCGTCTGCGACTACCGCCGTCCCGGCGTCGGGCAGCGCGCCCCGATCGGGACCTGGCTGAGCTACGGCGACGAACGGACCGGCACCACCCCGCCGACACAGCCGCGGTGATTGCGGTATACCCGAAGCGGTGGAGGAAATCCGGACCGAATTCATCCAGCCGCTGCTGACGTCGTTGTCCGCGCACCCCGCGGACCGCCCCGCCTACTCCGACGGGCGGCGGACGCTGACCCACGGCGAGCTGGCCCGCGCCAGTGCCGAGCTCGCCGCCGGGCTCGGCGTCTCCCGGGGCGATCGCGTGCTGATCCACGTCGGCAGCCGGGTCGAGTTCGTCGTCGCCCTGCTGGCGGTGCTGCGGGCGGCGGCGATCGGGGTGCCGGTGAGCGCGCGGTCGACCGAGGCCGAGCTCGCCCGCCTGGCCGACGACTCGGGGGCGACGCTCCTGATCACCGAGGCACGGCACGCCCCGGCGGCGGAACGGCTGGGGCTGCGGGTGCTCTTCGTCGAGGACCCGCCACCGGCGGAGGCGGGGCCGCCGCGCGACGACCTCGGGCTGGACGAGCCGGCTTGGCTGCTCTACACCTCCGGCACCACCGGCCGGCCGAAAGGCGTTCTCCTTTCGCAGCGGGCGATGCTGTGGTCGACGGCCGCCTGCTACGTCCCCGTCTTCGGGATCGAGGCCGCGGACACCGTGGTGTGGCCGCTGCCGCTCCACCACGCCTACGCCCTTTCGCTCGCCTTCACCGCGACGATCGCGCTCGGCGCCCACACCCGCCTCGCCGACGGCTGCTCGCCGGAGTTGCTCGCCGAGTACCCGGGCTGCGTGCTCGCGGGGGTGCCGGCCACCTACCACCGGCTCCACCAGGAGGCCGACGGCCCGGTCGTCCCGCCGAGGCTGTGCCTGACCGGCGGAGCGCCGTGCACGCCGGCGACCCGCGCCGCGGTCCGGGACCTGTTCGGCCTGCCCCTCGTCGACGGCTACGGGAGCACCGAAACGGGCGGCAAGGTCGCGGTGGAGCGACCGGGGGTACCGGGACTGGTCCCAGTACCCGGTATGGACGTCCGGATCGACGCGGGGGAGGTGCTCGTCCGCGGCCCGGGACTGCTGCTGGGCTACCACGGGCGAACCGGATCGCCGCTGCAGGACGGCTGGTACCGCACCGGCGACGCCGGCCGGTTCGAAGACGGCCGCCTGGTGCTGGCCGGCCGGGTCGACGACGTGATCGTCTGCGGCGGCCAGAACGTCCACCCGACCGAAATCGAAGCGGTGCTGGAGGAAGCGCCGTCGGTGCGGGAGGTCCTGGTGACCGGGCGCCCCGACGACGTCGTCGGGCAGGTGCCGGTGGCGTTCGTGGTCGCCGGGCTCGGCGGCTTCGACGCCGAGGAGCTGCGGCGCCTCTGCCTGAGCCGGCTGTCGCTGCACAAGGTTCCGGTGGCCTACCTCGAAATCGAAGCGATCCCGCGGACGGCGTCGGGCAAACCGAAGCGGAACGCGCTGAAGCAGCCGGATCTCGCCGCGGTGGTGCGGGCCGAGCTGACGGCCCTCTGCGGCCACGACGGCGGCGACGGGTGGCGGGACCGGCCGTTCACCGACCTCGGGTTGTCCTCCCTCGCGGGGGTGCAGTTCCGGCACCGGATCACCGCGCTGACCGGCGTGCCCGTCCCGCACTCGCTGATCTACGACTTCCCCACGCCGGGCGCGGTGATCGCCGAGCTGACCCGGCTCGGCTCGGCCCGCCCCGAGGAACCCGTGCGGACGGCCCCGCCGCCGTCCGCGGAGCCGATCGCCGTCGTGGCCATGGCCTGCCGGTTCCCCGGCGGGGTGCGCTCGCCGGAGGACCTGTGGCGGCTGGTGGCGGACCGGGTGGACGCGACCGGGGAGTTCCCCGCCGACCGCGGCTGGGACGTGGCCGGGTTGTACGACCCGGACCCGGACCGGATCGGCCACTCGGTGACCCGCCGCGGTGGGTTCCTCGACGGGTTCGCGGACTTCGACCCCGGGATGTTCGGCATCTCCCCGCGGGAGGCCCTGGCCACCGACCCGCAGCACCGGGTGCTCCTGGAGACGTCGTGGGAGGCGTTCGAGCGGGCCGGTCTCGACGTCCCGGCGCTGCGCGGCAGCGACACCGGCGTGTTCGTCGGCGTGATGAACGAGGACTACGCGAGCCGGTTCACCACCGCCCACGAACTCGAGGCGTGGCTGGGCATCGGCTCTTCGCACGCGGTGGCCTCGGGCCGGATCTCCTACACCTTCGGGCTCACCGGGCCGACGCTCACCGTCGACACGGCCTGCTCGTCTTCGCTGGTCGCCCTGCACCTGGCCGTGAAAGCGCTGCGCGAGGGGGAGTGTTCGCTCGCCCTTGCCGGCGGCGCCACGGTGATGGCCACCCCGCGGACGTTCCTGGCCTTCAGCCGGCAGCGCGGCCTCTCCCCGGACGGCCGCTGCCGGTCCTACGCGGCCGGAGCGGACGGCACGGCGTGGTCGGAGGGCGCCGGGGTGGTCCTGCTGGAACGGCTGTCCGACGCCCGCCGGCACGGGCACCCGGTGCTGGCCGTGCTGCGCGGCACCGCGGTGAACGCCGACGGCGCGTCGAACGGCCTGACCGCGCCCAGCGGCCGGGCCCAGCAGGCGCTGATCGCGGCGGCGCTCGCGGACGCGGGGCTGACCGCGGCGGACGTCGACGCCGTCGAAGGGCACGGGACGGGAACGCCGCTGGGCGACCCGATCGAGGCGGACGCGCTGATCGCGGCCTACGGGCGTGCCCCGCGCCGGGATCCGCTCCGGGAGCCGCTCCGGCTCGGCTCGGTGAAGTCGAACATCGGCCACACCCAGGCCGCGGCCGGGATCGCCGGCGTGATCAAGATGGTGACGGCGTTGCAGCACGGGGAATTGCCGCCGTCGCTGCACGCGGACGAGCCGAGCCCGCACGTCGACTGGTCGGCCGGCGGGGTGGCGCTGCTGGCGGAGGCCCGGCCGTGGCCGCGTTCGGACCGGGTGCGCCGGGCGGGGGTGTCGGCCTTCGGCATCGGCGGCACCAACGCGCACGTGATCGTCGAGGAGGCACCGCCGCCGGATTCTCCCGCCCGCCGGCCGTTTCCCGCGGCGCCCTGGCTGCTCAGCGCCGCGGACCCCGACGCACTCCGGCTCGTTGCGGCCGGTCTGGCCGACGCGCCCGACACCGTCGACGTCGCCTACACCCTCGCCCGGCGGACCCCCCTTGCCCACCGTGTACTGGTGCCCGCGGCGAACCGGGAGGCCTTGCGTGCCGTCGCCGACGGGCGCGTGCCCGGCCGGACCGTCCGGGCGGGAACCCGGCTGGCCGTCGTGTTCGGCGGGCAGGGCGCGCAGCGGGCCGGGATGGGCCGGGAGCTGGCCGGGCGGTTCCCGGTGTTCGCCGACGCCTTCGCCGAGGCGTGCGACGCCCTGAACGTCGACATCGCCTTCACCGGAGAAGCCCTGGACCGCACCGATCACGCGCAGGCCGCGCTGTTCGCCTTCGGCGTCGCGCAGTACCGCTTGTTCGAATCGTGGGGACTGCGCCCCGATGTCCTGCTGGGCCATTCGATCGGGGAGATCACCGCCGCGCACGTCGCCGGAGTGCTGTCGCTGGCGGACGCGGCGACGCTCGTGGCGGCGCGCGGCCGGCTCATGGCCGCGCTGCCCGGCGACGGGGTGATGATCGCCGTCGAGGCCACCGAAGCCGACGTGGCGCCCTTCGTGGGCGACACCGTTGCCATCGCCGCCGTCAACGGCCCGCGTTCGGTGGTGCTCTCCGGGGAAAGAGCCGCGACGACGGCGCTCGCCGATCGCTTCGGTGGCGGGACGCGGCTGCGCGTCAGCCACGCCTTCCATTCGCCGTTGCTGGAACCGATGCTGGCGGAGTTCCACGAGGTCGCGGCCGGGCTGCCGCACCGCCGCCCGGCCCTCCCGCTCGTCTCGTGCGTGACCGGGGAACCGGTCGAGGAGATCGAGCCCGGCCACTGGCGCCGGCACGCCCGTTCGACCGTGCGGTTCGCCGACGCGCTCGCCACGGCGGCGGCCCCCGGGCCGGCCGCCGGCCTCGAGATCGGGCCGGCGCCGACGCTCGGCCGCCTGGCCGCGGACGTCCTGCCGCTGGCGCCGGCGACGATGTCGGGCACCGGGGTGCTGGCCGCGGCGGGCGTGGTGCACACCGCGGGTGTCCGCGTGGACTGGCCCGCGGTGTTCGCCGGCTCGGGCGCGCGGATCACCCCGCTGCCCACCTACCCGTTCAAGCGCACGCGGTACTGGCTGGACCAGCCGTCCCCGGAGCAGGACAGCGGTGACCACGCGGTGCTCGGCCCGGCGCTGGAGGCGCCCGACTCGCCGCGGGTCGTGCACGGCGGCTCGCTCGGCGTCCGCCGCCACCGGTGGCTCGCCGACCACGTCGTCGGCGGATCCGTGCTGGTGCCCGGGACGGTGTTCGCTGAGCTGGCCCTGCACGCCGGCGGCGCGGGCGTCGAGGAACTCACCATCGAAGCCCCGCTGCGCCTGGACACCGAGGACGTCCACGTCCAGGTCGTCGTGGACGAGCCGAGGATCGACGTCTACGCCCGGGCCCGCGACGGCAAGCAGTGGCGGAAGCACGCCGGCGGGAAGCTGCGCCCTCGCGGCCCGCTCCCGCCCGCCTGGAGCGGGCCGTGGCCACCGGCCGGGGCCGCGGAAGCCGACGTCGCCGAGGCCTACCGCGCGCACGCCTACGGGCCCGCCTTCCAAGCGGTGCACCGGTTGTGGCTGCGCGATGCGGAGTTCTTCGCCGAGGTCGAGGTGCCGCCGGGCGTCGGGGGCCGGTTCGAGCTGCACCCGGTCCTGCTGGACGCGGCCGTGCACGCGACCGCGCTGGCCGAGGGACCGGCGGCCGAGCAGCGGGTGCCGTTCCTCTGGAACGGTGTCGAGGTCTACGCGCCGGGCATTCGCCGAGCCCGGGTGCACGGCGTCCGTCTCGGCGCCGGCTCCGTCCGCGTCACGCTGTACGACGAAGCCGGGAACCCGGCGGCCGGGATCGAATCGCTGACGACCCGGCCGATGGCGGCCCCCGACACGATGCTCTACCGTCCACAGTGGATTCCGATCCCGCCGGCGGCGGCGACGGAACCGGTCCGGACCGTCGAAATCGCCGGGACACCGGGTGACGTGCGGGCGGCGGCCGGACACGCCCTGTCGGTGCTCCACGACTGGCAGGGCAGCGGCGACCGGTTGCTGCTGGTCACCCGCAACGCGACCGGTCCCGATCCCGACCCGGCCGCCGCGGCGGCCTGGGGACTGGGCTGCGCGGCCGCGGCGGAACACCCGGGCCGGATCGGCCTGGTCGACCTCGAGCCGGGGTTCCCGGTGACGCGGGTGGCCGACCTCGTGGGCGGCAGCGCGGAACCGCAGATCGCCCTCCGCGACGGCGTGCCGCACGTCCTGCGCATCACCCGCGCCGCCCCGGCCCCGGCGCGGCCGATCGACCCGGCCGGGACGGTGCTGATCACCGGCGGGACGGGCGCGCTCGGCGCGCTGCTGGCCCGGCACCTGGTGGTCGCGCACGACGTCCGGCACCTCCTGCTGGTGAGCCGTCGCGGGCCGGAGGCGCCCGGCGCCTCGGAACTGCTCGCGTCCCTGCGGGACCTCGGCGCGCAGGTCCGGATCGTCGCGGCCGACGTCGCGGACCGCGCGACCGTGGCCGGCCTGGTCGCCGGCTGCGAGCCGCCGTTGACGGCGGTGGTGCACAGCGCGGCCGTGGTCGACGACGGGGTACTGGCGGCCCAGACCCCGGAGCGCCTCGACGTCGTGCTGCGCCCCAAGGCGGACGCGGCCCTGGTCCTCGACGAGGTGACCCGCGACCTGCCGCTGACGGCGTTCGTCCTGTTCTCCTCGGTCGCCGGCGTGTTCGGCAAGGCGGGCCAGGCCAACTACGCGGCGGCGAACCGGACGCTGGACGCCCTGGCCTGCCGCCGGCACGCGGCCGGGCGCCTGGCGTTGTCCCTGGCGTGGGGGCTGTGGGAGCTGGGCACCGGCCTCGGCGACCGCATCTCGGCCACGGCCCGGCGGCGCATCCAGGCGTCCGGCGTCGAAGGATTGACCGCCGAGCAGGGCCTGGCCCTGTTCGACGCGGCCCTCGGCTCGCCCGAACCCGTGCTGGTCCCGGTCCGCTTCGACCCGTCGGCGCCACTGGCCCCGCTCACCGGCGGTGCGGCCGCCCGCCCGGCGCCGGTGCGGTCGAGCTGGCCGGCGAACCCGGCCGAGCCGGAGTTGCGCGACCTGCTGCGCGCGGAGGTCGCGGCGGTCCTGGGCCACCCGGACGCCGCCGTGATCGCCGACGACCGCCCGTTCCCGGAGCTCGGGTTCGATTCGCTCACCGTGATCGAGCTGCGCACCCGCCTCACGGAATTGTCGGGCCTGGACTTGCCGGCCACGGTCGTCTTCGACCGGCCGACCGTCGCCGAGCTGGCGCGGTACCTGCTGGATGCCCGGGTCCCGGCGGAAGGAGCGCGGACGTGACACCGGTCGCGCTCGCCGGGAATCACCGACGAATGCGGCGGCGGCGTGATCTTCCGGCCGCCGACCTCTCGGCTCCGTTCTCCCGGTGAGCACCATGGCCGTCACCGGGCGCGCGAGTTTCCCGCGCCGGCCGATCGTCAAGGGCGCCGGTCTTCGGCCGACAGCGCGGAATGGTTGCCGACCAGGCCGGCCGCGATGTCGGCCAGCTTGACGTTGAGCTGCTGCGAGGTGCGCCGCAGCAGGTCGAACGCCGCGTCGGCGTCGAGGCCCTGCCGGGCCATCAGGATGCCCTTCGCCTGCCCGATGACGTCCCGGGAGGCGATGGCCCGCCGCAGGCTGGCCCGTTCCAGTTCGGCGACCTCGATGCTGCGTGCGTGCTGCAAGGCCAGGGAAGCGTGCGTGGCCAGCAGCAGGGCGCGGTGGCGGTCGGCGTCGGTGATGCCCCCGCGGTGGGCGTAGATGTTGAGCGCGCCGCTCACGGCGGCCGGGCCGGACGGAGGCAGGAGCGCGGTCGAGAGCACCGCGCCGAGGCCGTGTGCGGTGGCCACGGCCGCGAACTGCGGCCACGACGTCGTGCGGGCCAGGTCCTGTTCGAGCGCGAAGGCGGGGCCGTCCGGGGTGGCCGCGTCGAGGCACGGGCCCTCCCCGGTGCGGTACTGCACGTCATCGAGGTCGATGGCGACTTCGGGCGCCTCGATCGGGGTGAAGAACCGCCCACCCGGGTCACACAGGGTGATGCTGACCAGCCGTGCGTGCGGGACGACCACGGTGGTGGCCGCCACGACCTGGGACAGCGCCTGGCCGACGCTCCGGGCGTCCAGCAGGACGCGGGTCAGCGCGGCGAGCTGGTCGCCGAGCCGCTCGACCTCGGGGTGCTCGGGAAGCGCCGCGGTGATCGCCTCGTCCACACTCGTGTGCAGGGGCAGCGTGTCCGCGGGTGCCGCGGTGCGCAGGATGCGGGCGTTCACACTGGCCGGGTCGAGCAGCACCGCGGTCCGGACGCCGTGGCCGGCCCGCTCGAGGGCGAAGGACACGAGGACCCGCGCGCCGGCGGCCGACAGCAGTTCCAGGTCCCGCAGGTCCAGCACGATCAGCGACGGCGGGGGCAGCACCACGGTGGCGTCGGTCAGTTTGCCCGACGCGACCTCCGCCGTGCCCGAGTTCAGCGTCCCGGTCAGCCGCAGCACGAAGGCCTGCTCGGCGGTCACCGGCACGACTTCGATGGCACCGCTCATGATCCCGCCCTCCACGGAACCGGTTTCCGGGCCCGGGGCCGCCGGTCCAGGACCGCCCAGACGACCTTGCCACCCAGCCAGGAGCGGCTGCAGCCCCAGCGTCTCGCCGTCTGCGCGACCACCTGCAGCCCCAGGCCGGGTTCGGTCAGCGTCGAACGTTCGTGCAGCACCGCCGGCCGCGGGTCGTCGTCGGCGACGGCCACCCGGAACAGCTCGCGGCGCAGCTCCAGCCGCAGCCGGGCCGCCGATGCCGTGTGCACGACGGTGTTCTCGACCAGTTCGGTCGCGACGATCTGGGCGTCGCCGGCGAACTCCGGCACCGTCCACCGGGTGCAGACCTCGTTGACGAACCGCCGCGCCATGGTCGAGGCGAACGTCGACGGCGGGAATTCCCGCACGGCCCGCTGGCGGGGAGCCCGGTCGCCCGCCCGCTCGGCGCCGGCCACGTCCGGGTGCACGGCGACGAACTCGTCGATCGAGCGGGCATGCAGGCCGGCGAGGTGGTCGGCCCGGTCGGTCACCACCGCGAACGACACGCCCGGCCAGTCACCGATCCGCGTGGCGATCACCGAGAACAGGCTGAACAGGCGGTCGTGCTCGACGGCGAGGCCGCGGATGTCGGCGATCACGCAGCCGGGGGCGTCCGTGGCGACCTTGAGCACGCCGTCGCGCAGGCCGGACGCGCTCGCCGGGGTAAGCGCCCCGGTGGCGGTCACCACCGTGCAATCGGCCTGGAACACCGATTCGAGGTGCACCTCCGCCACCAGCTCCCACCTCCGTCATCCGCCGGCCGGGACAAGCCAAAAAGGATGACTACCCCACCTGCGGGTGGGCAAACGTGCACCGCCGGGCGGACCCGCTGCCCGCCCCGCGGCACCGTCCGTCAGGGCACGATCTCCATTTCCGCCATCATGCCGATGCTCGAGTGTTCCAGGAAGTGGCAGTGGTAGACGTACCGGCCGACGTAGTCGGTGAAGGTGGTCTGCACCCGGATCCACTCGCCCGGATCGAGGTTCACCGTGTCCTTGCGGCCCGCGTCGTCTGGTGCCGGCGGCCCGCCGTTGCGGTCGAGCACGCGGAACTGCTCGAGGTGAAGGTGGAACGAGTGGGGTATACCCCGGACGGTGTCGGTGTTGCGGACGGTCCAGATCTCGGTCGCGCCGCGCTTGACCTTCAGGTCCACCCGGTTGGGGTCGTAGGCCTGGTCGTTGACCAGACCGACGGTGCCCGTGTCGTCGAACCGCAGGGTGATTTCCCGCTGGACGGTCGCCGGGGCCAGCGCGGGCAGCGGCCGCAGGACGGCGGGCACGCGGCTGGTGTCGACCGCGAGGCGCGTCACGTCGAACCGCATCACCGGGCCGTAGATGTCCTGGAGCACCAGGTGCGAACCTAGGGGCACGCGCGAGAAGTCGACCACGATGTCCGCGCGTTCCGCGGACCCGAGCAGGATCTCCGTCCGCTGCACCGGCGCCGGCAGCAACCCGCCGTCGGAGCCGATCTGCGTCATCTGGAGGCCGCCCAGGGTGAGCCGGAACTGCCGATCGTTGGCGCTGTTGAGCAGCCGGAACCGGTACTTGCGGGCCGCGACCTGGAAGTAGGGGGTCTCGACGCCGTTGACGAGGGTGGTGGTGCGGTCCGGCGGGAAGTTCGGGTAGACCATGGCGCCGTTGGCGTCGAGCTGGATGTCGCGGATCATGAGCGGCACGTCGTACTGCCCCGAAGGCAGGTTCAGGCCGCGTTCCGCGTCGTCGTCGATGATGTAGAGGCCGTGCAGTCCCCGGTAGACGTTCTCGGCCTCGAGGTGGTGGGCGTGGTCGTGGTACCAGAGCGTCGCGCCCTGCTGGCGGTTCGGGTAGTGGTAGGTCCGGCTCTGCCCGGGGTTGAGCACGTCCATCGGGTAGCCGTCGTCGGCATGGGCGTTGTGCCCGCCGTGCAGGTGGACATTGGACGGCACGTCCAGCTGGTTGGTGAAGGTCACCTCCACCGGCGTGCCGGTCTTGGCGCGGATGGTGGGCCCGACGAACAGGCCGCCGAACGAGCGCACCGTCGTCGGCTTGCCGGGCTGGAACGCGTGCTGGGCCGTCTTGATCGGGATCTTGTAGACGTCGACGCCGTCGCGGCGGCGCACCGGCGTCAGCTGCTGCGGTATCGGCAAGCGTTGCGAGAACAAAGCCCCCAGCCCCGCCGCCGGACGGCCCCCGCCGGCCGCGGCACCGTCGGCCGGGGCGTGCCCGGTGTGGTCCGCCCCGCCGGGCGAAGGTTCCCGGGTCAGCACGGAAGGCAGCAGCGCCGCCCCGCCCACCACGCCCCCGGCCGTCGCCCACCCCAGCAGTCGTCTTCGGTTCAACATCACCCGCTCCTCGGAGCTCATTGTTTGTTTCCGGCACCGATTCCGGCGCCACTCCCCGCAGCGATACTCTGCCCGCCGGCGAGTGGGCGGACATCTCCGGAAATGCGAAATTCTTCAAAGCGGGAGCGGGTAACCCCAAAGAAGGAATAGTGATTTTCCACCAGTGCGATCCGTCACCGACCCGGTACGGCGGGTGGACCTACCACGCCTGATGATCGTCGAAAAGGGTAATTCATGCAAACAGGCAAAACGGATGAATGTCAACTCGGGACCTGATCCGGTATCCGGGCGGGCGACAACACAAAGGGCCCGTGAGCGGCGGTGGTGCCGCTCACGGGCCCTGCAAGTGTGTCCGTCGGGCTGACAGGATTTGAACCTGCGACCCCTTGACCCCCAGGACGGGGGAGTCGAGGTTTTCGCAGCTCAGGGTCCGTGCGCGTGATCAACTGGCGTGTCAGAAATGCCTGGTCGTTCACCGGCGCGCACGACGTGTGGTCCCCTGGTGGTCCCCACGGCTGGCCTGAGCGACCAGATCGAAGTGATCTGCTCCGGGCGTCTGCTTGACCTGGGCTTGGGTGCCTTATAGGTACGCTGAGCAGCGGTTTTGTCTGTCATCAGTTCTCGCGGGTGCTTGCCTCTTCCTGACCTCTGACGGCCTGGAGACGGCTTGGCGGACCCCGCCACACCCTGCCCTGCATCCCGATACGAAGCCTCCACGCGGCCGGTGGTGCCGGGTCAAGACACGCTTCATCGTCTTGACGCGGTGCTACCGGCCGTTGTCACGATCAGGCGTCGGGATGGAGGTTCCCAACGACGGTGCGTAACAGAGATCGACTCCCAAGCGACCCGATTGTCACCACCGCTCGTAGCTCGCCGAGGAGGCCGATGGCTCAGGGGACTCGTGTGCCGCCGCCGCGCGGCGCTGCGCCAGGTGACCCGCTGGCGGCCGCACCGCCCGGCCGGCGGGCGAAGCGGAGCGGCAGCCCGCCGTGTCGGAAGCGGATGCGGTCGCCCAGGCGAGGGGTTACGTAGGCGACACGCGCGCCGCCAGCGGCGGCGCGCCCTTGATCCAATAGAGCCAAGTTCGGCAAGCGGTAATTTGAGGAGTTGGCAAGTGACAGACGGCAGGAAGCGACGATGGATCTTCATTGTCGCCGCTTTTCTTAGTAGTGCTGTTGTAACCGTCGCCGTTTTACTTCAGCTTTTTTCGTTTGCTGATGCCGACAAAATTGCCTCTGTAAGTAGTATCCTTGCGGCTTTGGTCGGCCTCGTCGTTGCCTTCATTTCGGCAACTGCTGGAAGGCGTTCAAAGGAGCGCGAAAAGAATGCGCCACTTGCTCGAATAGAAAAAGTAGTCTCAGAAGAGCCGGACGGCAAGCATTTGGTTTACTACACCCCGGCGATTGTTTGGCGACGTGAAACGGATGATGAGAGATCGGGAAACCTGCATCTTCTCACGGCCGCCCAGGTTGAAATACTGAATGCCATGCCTAAGGGCGTAAAGCTTTCTATTCAGCAGATTGCCAGTCTTGCAATTGTTACGCTTGACGAGAGCGAAACCGCTTTGCGGTCTTTGATCGAAGAGGGAATCGTAAAAAGTGAAGTAGAAGAGAAGACTGGAGAGCGATTATTCGCAAAGAAGTATAGGATTGAGCTTCCGGGGGAGGAGTCGTGAGCACTGGTCTAGCTCTTGCATTGGCCGCAGTGCTGGCCTCCCTTCTGTCCTATGCGGAACTTGCAGCTTCGCATCGAAAACGCCTTTCTTTGAAGGCTTTTCACTATATCGCTGGCAAGATTTCTCTGGATGCGTTGATGGCAATCCTGGCATTCCCGTTGATCGCAAAAGCGTATCCGAACTTCCAGCTTACGCAGGAGCCGATAATGCAACTGCTTCTAGCTGCGGTCATAGGCCCTGGTTTCATACGTGCGAAGCTTACCTTAATGGCAAGCAAGGTTGAGCCGAAGAATTTTGGACCCGCAGAGGTCTTCAAATATTACACAAAATGGCTAGATGACTCAATTGATCAAATTAGTTCGATTGAGCAAACGCTTTGGTTTAGTCGACAAGTTACGCCCGTTCTTTCGCGGTATCCGATCGAGCGTTTGAAAGAAGATGCAACAGGATATATTGAAGGTCTCGAAAAGCTGGAAACAAAGACAAAAATTAGAATTCTGAAGGTTATCGAGGATGACGCAAGAGCTGCCAGTGTTGAGGGAGAGGAGAAGGCTAAAAAAGCAATACTTCAGCATGTTCTTGATAATCAAGGTAGAAGGTTCATTGAGAGGCTAATGCGCCAGGCCGGCTGATGGTGGGGCCAGTGTGATGGAATCAGTATCCAGTGCTGTTTGCAGTCGAGGCCTGGAGGCGGCCTGTTAACCTAAGATCATGCGTGGCGCGGGTGACCAGCTCAGCATCGGTGAGCGGATCGCGTTCTACCGGCGGCGGCGTGGGCTGTCGCAGGCAGTTCTTGCTGACCTGGTGGGCCGTACCGAGGACTGGTTGAGCAAGATTGAGCGCGGTGAGCGGGACATCCGCAGACTGGATGTCCTGGCTGACCTCGCGCGGGCGTTGCGGGTGACGCTGGGTGACCTGCTCGGCGAGCCCGTGCTGATGGAGGAGCAGGACAAGCATGATGACGTCCCGGCGATCCGGGACGCGTTGATGGCTCCCCGTCGGTTGTCGCGGACGCTGTTCTCCTCCGCCATGTCGCCCGAGTACATCGACCCGCAGCCTGTTCGGCAACTGGTGGAAGGTGCATGGTCGAGCTACCAGAAGGGCGACCTGGGACGGGTCGTCACCGCGCTGCCTGGGCTGATCAAGACCACGCAGGCGATGGAAGCAGCCTCGGCCGACGATGCCGGGTACAAGCGGGCCTGCGCGGCCATCTCGGCGCGAGTGCACCACCTGGCCGCGACCACGCTGAGCAAGATCGGTGAGGCTGACCTCGCCTGGATCGCGGCCGAACGTGCGATGCAGGCGGCGGACGACTCCGATGATCCGCTAGTTCTGGCCTCGGCCGCCCGCTCCGGCACGCATGCACTCCTGGCCGTAGGCCGGTTCGACGACGCGCTTGAGCTGGGCGACGTCGCGGCGAAGTGGCTGCTGCCGAGGATGGCCGAGGGCGATCCGGCCGCGCTGAGCCTTTACGGGATGCTCTACCTCCGTACTGCTGTCGCGGCGGCGCGACACCAGGACCGGACCACGGCGAACGACCTCCTTGGGCACGCGAAAACTGCCGCTGACCAGCTGGGCGTGGACGCGAACTACTGGCAGACCGGGTTCGGGCCGGCCAACGTGGAACTCCACCGGCTGTCGGCTGCCCTAGATCTCGGAGACGTGAGCCAGGTGATCGAGACCGCGCCGCGTGTCAACGTCGGCCACTTGCCCGTGGAACGCCAGGTCACGCACCTGATCGACTTCGCCCGCGCGCTGAGCCTGCTCGCGAAGGACGACGACGCGCTTCAAGTCCTCCTGGAGGCTGAGCAGAAGTCGCCCACGATCGTCCGGCACAACACCATGGTGCGGGAGGTCGTGCGGTCGATGTACCGGCGTGCCCCGGCGACGGCGGGCAAGTCCTCGGCGCTGCTCGCGCTGGCTGAGCGCTGCGGCGCGGTGAGGTAGTCGCATGTCGCGAGTTCTTGGGCTGGTCGCATCTGGGGCTGGCGGGGTCGAAGAGCTGCTTCCGCGCCTGATCAAGCCTGCACAGGACGCGGGCTGGACGGTCGCGGTCACTCTGACGCCCACCGCTGGCCGCTGGCTGGCCGAGACCGGGCAGCTCGACGAGATCGAGCAGGCCACCGGTTACCCGGTGCGGGTCGAGCCGCGCTCGCCGTCGCAGAAAAGTCCACACCGCCCGCCAAGCTGCTACCTGGTGGCGCCGGCCTCGGCGAACTTCGTCGCGAAGATGTCTCTCGGCATCGCCGACAACCAGGCATTGACGCAGGTCAACGAGGCAATCGGGACGCTCAACGTGCCGGTGATCGTGTTCCCGCGCGTCAACGCGGCCCACGCACGTCAACCGTTGTGGACCATGCACATCGAGAACCTGCGACGCGTCGGCGTGGACCTGCTCTACGGTGACGACGTCTGGCCGCTGCACGAACCGCGGTCCGCTCCTGGCCGGGATCTGCCCTGGTCAGCCTTGCTGGACGCGATCGAGAAGGCCGTTCCGGCCGACCGCTAGAACCGACCCGGACAATTTGTCCGGGTGATCTCTCCCACCCGGGCGTCTCCTGATAACAGCGCGCCCAATCGGACGCGCGGAAGCCGAGACATCGGGAGAGCACATGGGCATTCACGTGGTGATTCAGCCCCTCGTCGGATACGGCGCTGCCGTCGTATCGCCTTCCCCGGGAGTCCGCCAGCTGGTGGCCGGGGGCGATGAAACCGCGATCATGATCCAGGTACCGGCTCGGATCGGTGGCCTGATGGACACCGCGCGCTTCGCGCGGAGCCTCGCCGTGGCCGCGACCGAGTTCGGCGAGTGGTGCGAGACGCAGAACCGCACGCGCACCTACTCCTCTCCTCTCGGCGACCAGTGGTCGGAAGAGCGCGACTGAGCGCCAGAAACCCATACGAGCAAAGGGAATTCAGCATGGCTATCGACAAGGGACACCGGTTCGGCATCGACTTTGACGACGCGTTCACGCTGGGCCTGGTGATGGTGGGCGAAGTGTCGCCGGACAACGAGTACCAGTCGCGGGAGGACCGGGCCGCCAATCGCCCGGTGCGGCAGCGGGTCGACGAGGTGACGGGTAAGCGGCAGTGGAAGGTGATGGTCACTGACCCGGCCGAGACACGCGCGAAGCGGGCCTCGTTCGAGATCACCCTTCTCGCCGACGTCCAGCCTGTGCCGACGACGTCGGAGGCGTTGCCGGGGATGCGGCCGATCGAGCTGGACGGCCTGACGGCTGAGCCGCGCGTTGCTGGGCAGGGTGAGTTCAAGTACCAGTCCTACGTGTTCCGGGCGACCGGGTTCAAGCAGGCCGCGAGCAAGCCGTCTCGGTCCGGTGCGTCCGGTGAGACGGCGAAGGCCGCGTGACAGGCATGGGCTTCCGCGAGCGGGTCGAGGCGTGGGAGCAGGCGTATCGGGACTACATGGCCGCGTGGGAGCACGGCCGTGCGGTGCTGTCGCCGGTAAGTGCGACGAACACGGCGAACGCTGCTCGGCGGGTCTCCCGGGCTTGGCACGAGCTCGCGCAATCGCGCGGGTTGCCGTGGTGGTGCGTGGCGGCGCTGGAGTCGGCGGCCGAGGGGTTCGCCGACCTGGCCCGGGAATGGGAACGACATGACGGCGACGTGGGACGGGCTGGGGCTGCGCTGGACGGTGGGCGCGGGTACCGAGGTGACGGTGGAGGAGACCGGGACGGGCGCGTCACAGCCGCCGGTCCTGGTGCTGGCCGGTGGGCTGTGCGTGGTGACGCTGGTGCCGCCGGAGGACCAGGCAGCGTGGACGGGCTGCGCGGTGTTCCTTCGCCGGCTCGGCGACCACGCCGAGGAACTGGCGGCGCTGTTGGAAGCCCGCGCGGGGAGGCGTGACGGTGCGCACGGGTGAGCCGAAGACGCTGCGGGATGCCCACGAGGTCGTGATGGATCGCCGGCCACCCAACGACGCAAACCCGTCAGTGTGGCTGGCGTTCCGCCTCAGCAACGCGCGGCTGTATAAGGCTGTTGCGGACGTCGACCGGGGTCATCACCACGAGGCGCTGTACTGGGCAGGATACGAGGAACGGCAGGCGGGTGAGATCTCGGCGGAACTTCAAGCGGAAGGCAAGCCTGCTCACTAGTCGCATGTAGACGACGGAAAAGTCAACAGTATAAGCGAAAAACGCACGCGATGACGTGTGGCGCTGAAGCACGTCCTGTTGCGGGTGCGTGTGATCCGTTAAGGCGCAGAAGCGGTTCCTGGCTACCAACCTTGCCGCTCCTGCGCTGTCCACAACCAGCGGAAGTGAACAATGACAACGCTAAACGATGACAACGGGCGAGCGTCAACGGGGGTCACCCGAACGCGCTGCGCCTCGTGCAAACGATTCGCGAAACTGTTGCCCGGCGAGACCCAGTGTGCTCCCTGTTTGGGGATGCTGCCGCTGGACCTCGACGTGAAGCGGGGTGGTCGGTGATGTCTCCCGGCTTCGCGGTAGTGGCCCTGGCCGGGCTGGGGCTCGGTGTGTGGGTGCTGCACAAGATCGGTCGCGCTCTGGCTTCGGTGGTCGAAGGTCTGGCTGCGGCGGCCGTGGTGTTCGTGGCTTTGTGGTGGCTGTGCAAGGCCGTGGTCTGGATGCTTGCGCAGGTGGTGACGCGGTGGCGGACCAGCCTCGCCGTGGTCGCGGTCTACGCCTGGTGCGAACTGCTGGGCTGGCTGTCGCTCGCGCTGGTATTGGGCGGAGTCGCAATGGCCCTCACGACCTGGTGGTTGATCGACGCCGTCTCCTTCGACCAGTGGTGCTGGCGGTTCCTGCGTTCGTGGTGGGCCCGGTGGGTGGTCTACGGGCGGAAGCTGCCGGAGTGGCTGCACGCCTGCGGTCTGTCGGTGCGGGACGAGGCGCTGCCGGTCGTGGTGAACGTGAACCTCGTCGGCCGTCGACGTGCGCTGTCCCGGTCGACGTCGAACCGGCTGAACGCGCGGCTGCCGAAGGTGCTCGGTGTCCGTTCCGGTGCTTCGTGGGATGAGGTGCGAGTGGAGCTGGTGGCGGGCCAGAAGCCGGAGGACTTCGATGAGGCTGCCCGGGCGCTGGCTGTTGCGCGGAAGGTTGCTCGCTGCCAGGTTCGTGAGCTGGCCCCCAACGTTGTGTCGATCGACTTTCAGCGCCGTGACCTGCTCGGTGGCGGGGTGGCCGGCCCGCAGGTTCCCGACGGCGTCGACTCATCCGGTGTGGATCTGCGCAACGTCTGGGCGGGGCGGACCGAGTACGGGCGGGACTGGCGCGTCCCGCTGCTGGGCTCCGGCGCGCACTGCCTGACAGCCGGTGCCTCCGGGGCGGGCAAGAACTCGGTGATGTGGTGCCCTCTCGTCGCGGCCGCGTCGGCGATCCGGGCTGGGGTAGTACGGATGTCCGGGATCGACCCGAAGGGCATGGAACTCGCGTATGGGCGCGGGATCTTCGCCCGTTACGCGGTGGGTGGCAAGGACGCGGTCGAGCTGCTCGACGGCCTGGCGGAGGAGATGGAATCGCGCAAGCGCGCGTTCGCCGGTCGGCTCCGGACTATTCCGGTGTCGGCGGAGTATCCGTTGGAGCTGTTGGAGTTCGACGAGATCGGCGCGCTGACGAAGTACACCGACCGCAAGACCCGTGAGGCCATTGTGGAGCGCGTTGCGCTGCTCACCACCCAAGGCCGGGCACTAGGGATCTCGGTCCGTGGCTACGTCCAGGAGCCCACTAAGGACACCGTCCCGGTGCGGGAGCTGTTCACCCGGCGGGTGTGCCTGCGCGTCACCTCGAAGACGCACGTCGGGATGGTCCTCGGCGACGGCGCCTACGAACGCGGTGCGTGGGCGAACCGCATCGGCGACTCGGAGGCCGGCGTCGGGTACGTCTGGGGCGAAGGCATCCGCGAACCTCTGCGCATCCGCGCAGGCTGGGTCTCCGACAGCACGGTCAAGGCGCTGGAGGCGTACGTGACCAACGGTGGTGTCGCAGATCTGCGACACGGCGGTGAGGGGGTGGCCGCGTGAACCGTCTGATGATCTTCCTCGACGCCATCCGTGACCACCTGGACTCCCACCAGCTGCCGCCAGCCGCGTCGGTCGACGTCAACGCCTGGTCCAGCCCGATCACCGTTCAGCTCGACGTGGACGGGCTGCCGGAGGTCGCGCGCGCGTTGCTGGTGTGGACGCAGACGCTCGAGGACGTCTCGGCTCGGCTGTGGCGGCTGGTCGACGGGACGCAGGTGCACCTGTCGATCACCGGCCGGACGCCGTGCGGCATCCCCGTCGTGGTGTTCGGCTTGGTGCGGTTTGAGCCGAGCACGTTCCCGGATCTCCCGGCCGGAGCGAAGCAGGACATGCCGGTGTTCCTTCTGCGGGGTTGGTCCTCGCCGGGGGAGGTGGCGGCCTGATGGGTGAGACACGTGCAGAGCGGATGCGGACACCGCTGGCTGCTGATGTCATCCGGGCGACGGCGGAGAAGCACGGGGTCTGTGTCCGGCCGTTCACGATGGAGGTCGGGGACACCACGACTGGCGAACTTCGGTACGTCCCGGTGCCCTGCGGGGCCACTATCGAGTCGGTCTGTCTGCCCTGCGCCAGGAAGGCAAAGTCTCTTCGGCAGGTCCAATGCCGCGAAGGCTGGCACATGACCGAAGAACCGAGCCTCACCCCTGCTCCTCCGTCGGAGGACCACAAGGAGCTACTGACGTACCGGGCGGACTTGGTGGCGGCGTATCGGGAGGTGGTCGAGCACGACCAGGCGGAGGCCGAGGAGCTGCGGGAGGAGGTCGCCGGGGTTGATGCGGAACTTCGGCAACTCGGGATGCGGGGCCGACTGCCCGCCCTTGATGTCTCGGCCAAGAGGGCGGTGAAGCGGTCGACCAAGCGTAGGCAGGACACGCCGAACCTCCCTCGGCGAAAGGTCGCAAAGACCACTGTGGGCCGGGAGTACGCGGGGAAGTTCCGGCCGTCGATGTTCGTGACGCTGACCTGCGACACCTACGGGCCAGTCCGCGGTGACGGTGCTCCGGTCGACCCATCCCGGTACGACTACCGGCGGGCCGCCCGGGACGCGGTGCACTTCTCCGCGCTGGTGGACCGGTGGTGGCAGAACCTGCGGCGGGTTGTCGGCTGGGATGCGCAGTACTTCGCCACCGTCGAGCCGCAGCGCCGGGCCGCGCCGCACCTGCACGCCGCTATCCGGGGCTCGGTGCCGCACGACGTGATCCGCCAGGTCACCGAAGCCACCTACCATCAGGTCTGGTGGCCGACGCACGACGAGATCCTCTACACCGATCGCCTGCCGGTCTGGGATGGTCCGGAGGCTGGCTTCGTCGACCCGGAGACGCGTCGGCCGCTGACCCGGTGGGACGACGCGGTGGAGGCCGTCGAGCACCCGGCGCACGTCGTCACGTTCGGGCGGCAGGTGCACTCGAAGGGCATCCTCGGCGGCACCGAAGAAGCCGGCCGCCACATCGGCTACCTGACCAAGTATCTGACGAAGTCCACCGGGGAAGTGGTCGAGGCGGACAGCGCTGCCCAGGCCGATCATCACGACCGGCTTCACGCGGAGCTGTCGGTGACGCCGTGTTCGCCGCGCTGCGCGGTCTGGCTGCTTTACGGCGTTCAGCCCGCGGGCGTCACGGGCAAGACCACCCCGGGGCACTGCAAGGGTCGGGCTCACCGCCGGACCACGCTCGGGCTGCCCGGCCGCCGTGTCCTGGTGTCGCGGAAGTGGTCGGGCAAGACGCTCGTCGATCACAAAGCCGCCCGGCGGGCGTTCGTGCTCCAGGCGCTCGCGGCGGTCGGGATCGAGAAGCCGGAGGCCGACCGATCACAGCAGGTCTGGCGCAAGGTTGAGCCCGGAGACCCGCAGGTCCCGCCTCGGCCGCACCTGGTGATGCGCGCGATCGCGGAGCGGATCACGTGGAAGGCCGAGTACGACCGGGCGCTGCTGGCGGGGGAGAGACCTCCAGAAACTTCGGCAACTGAGCTCGCGGCCTAAGAGGGGAGTGGACATGGAACTGCGACTGGTGGATGGGCGGTGGCTCACGACTGAGGAGTTGGGTGCCCTGCTCGGCGTTGATCCGTCGACGGTGCGGAGGTGGCGAACGTCCCGGCCGCCGCAGGGACCGCCCTTCGTTCAGCTCTCCGAGCGGGTGACAGTGTACAGCGCGTCGGACATCGAAGCGTGGCTACGGAGTAGGCGCGTTGATCCAGGTCAGGCGGCTGCGTGATGGCTGGTGATGTGCGTCTGCCGCTCGGCGTCTCGTTGTCGTCTGATGTCGAGTACCGGCCTGGGCGGCCGAGTCCGTACCGCGCTCGGGTGCGGTGGATCGACCCAGTGACGAAGAGGCGTCCGAGCAAGTCGGAGGCGTTCGCGTCCGAGGATGAGGCTCGCGACTGGATTACCCGGATGGAGCGTGCCGCCGCTCAGGGCATCGACCCGAACACGGCGACGATGAAGCTGGCCGACTACGGGACGACGAACATGACGTTCGCCCTGCGGGGGCTGGAGGCCAAGACCACCGATCCGTACTTGGCCGGCTGGCGGAAGCGGGTCATCCCGACGCTTGGGCACCTGCCGGTCAGCATGATCACGAACGGGGCCGTCGATCGGGCTGTGCATGCCTGGATCGCGGATGAGTGCAGCCGGTCGACGGTGAAGAACAGCATCGCGGTGCTGGTCAGGGTGATGGAGCAGGCCCTTCGGGACGGCATCATCGACCGGAATCCGGCTCGGGTGACCGGCTGGCAGCAGGAGTACAAGCGCGCCGAGGATGAGTTGGACGATCCGCGGTCGTTGGCGCTGCCTGACTGGGTCTCGCTCACGACGCTGGCGGACGCCCTGGTGGCGCGGTCGTCGGGGGAGTACCGGGGTTGGGGTGACGTGGTTCTGTTCGCTGCTTGTACGGCGGCCCGGATTGGGGAAGTCTCGGGCTGCCGGGTGGGGGACATCGACACCTCGTCGTGGACTTGGACGGTTCGCCGGCAGACGACGCCGTCACCTGGCGGGCTGGTGGACAAGGGGACGAAGGGGAAGAGGGCTCGGACGGTCCCGCTGATCGAGGACATCCGAGAGTTGGTTCAGCGACGCATAGCGCTCGCTGGCAATGAGCCGGAAGACCGGCTTTTCAAGGGGCCTCGTGGGGGTCGGATCACGACAGCGGTACTTCGGGATGCGACCGTATGGGACGAAGTGGTGGCGAACCTCGGGCACGATCACCTGAGGCGGCACGACTTACGGCATACGGGCCTGACCTGGATGGCAGATGCGGGGGTACCAGTGCATCACCTTCGAAAGATCGCTGGCCATGGCTCATTGTCGACAACTCAACGTTATCTGCATCCAGATCGACGTTCGGTTACCGCGGCTGGTGAGCTTCTTACGAGACACCTGAGGTCGCCGAAAGTAGAGGGCGGCCAGTTCCGGGCCGTCTAGTGAAGATGCATAGCTTCAAGGGATGCAGTCGGGTCTAAGGGTCGTCTCGTTTTGGTAAATGAGTTGACACGATTGAGGGTGGTTGACCTACTGTGTAAAGATGGAGGAATCCGATTCAGTCGTCATAAGTCTTGACTATGCGTATATCCCGTCTGAATTCGCTATTAATGCGATAAGCGTTCAGATGTCCCCCTGGGGAACGCCTCTCAGGACGTCCTTTATTGGGAAGAGCGGCGGGGTCGATGCAAATCTTTTAATTCAAGAAGTTCCTTCATCCTTCTTTCCGATGCCAGCGCGTTTGCCTAAGAATTTCGTCGAATTACTTCAGTTGAACAAGTTTGATACCGATCATCGCTTCTTTTCAGGGCTGCCGTTCCTGGACTCCATAGGGGTCGGCTCTGATCCGCCAGACTTTGTGGCGATGATTGCAGGGCGACAAGTTGGCGTTGAATGCACTCTCCTCAATACGCCTGGCAGGCGAGAGGTCAACGCACTCTTCATGGCTGTTCGGGAAGCGATCCTGGCACAACCTTTGGACGCCTTCTCGGCTCTGCGCGGTCTCATGGTTACCGTGCAGTTTCATGACGAGAGCGGTCAGGCGGTGAAGCCGTTTAGGCGCAATGACTATCCGAGTATTGAACGACTGCTTGAGGCGCTGAACAACTTCAGCTTCTCGCAAGCTGCTCCGGTTCCGGGAAGCAGAGGTGAACGTCTGGATCTCACTAATGTTGTGGATGAGTAGGCGGGTCTAGCCAAAATCCACGCATCGCAGATGCTAGGCGCAGTCCCCGAGACTGCGTTCTTCGCTGCTCGAGGGTTTGAATTAACTGTGAGTTATCCGACTATAATTACGGTCGATGACGTTGAGCGCGAGTTGCTTCGCCTGGTCAAGTCGCACGATCAGCCAGGAGTCGACATCTTGCTTATTTCTTGCGGCGCCCCAGGGAGTGATGGATTTAGCTACCTCTCCGAAGAGAATATTGCAGAATTATACATCGAAAAGGGCTCCCCAATATCAAATGCCGAGCATATATCAAGTATATTAGTTCATTTCTGGTCTACCGGTGAGGCGTATGAGGTATTTAAGGAAAAAAAGCAAGTAATTGGTGGTCTTTACGAGGGTGTAGTTCCTAGGCATCGGGTCCTGCTGAGGCCGTCATGATCGTCGCTGGCACCTTCGGTACGTGGGATGCTCCTGTGGCGGCACGAGGTGTAGTCCGAAGCATCGGCCCGCTTCTAGTTAGAGTGCGTCGCGGTCGGCATCTGGTCCCCACGTGGTCCCCGAAGCTTTGGCTGCGGGGATTCACGAAGCTTCAAGTCTGTGCGCCAAAAAACCGCCTGACCTGGGCTTTCACCCAAGTCAAGCGGCTTCTGCGTCCGTCGGGCTGACAGGATTTGAACCTGCGACCCCTTGACCCCCAGTCAAGTGCGCTACCAAACTGCGCCACAGCCCGGACTCGCACTCCCTGAGTGCGTGAGAAGTACTCTAGCGTGCCCTCCGAACGGCCCCGCAAGCAGGGTCGGTAGTCGCCCTGACCTGGGGAAACAGGTCAGGGCGACCGGGTCACGCCGGGTTGGCGGCGTGGGTCAGGGTCTGCCACGCCACGAACAGGCCGTTCGAGCCCGCCGGGCGCTGGCGCTCGGTCAACGTCTGCGTGTTCGTCATCGCGATGCCCAAGCGCGTGTTCAGCGCGTTGAAGCCCACCTCCGTCACCGGGCCGAGGCCGAGGTTCAGGTGTCCCGAACACAACCAGGACGGCACCGCCGCGCCCAGCTGGTACTTCGCCTGGAAGCCCAGGGCCTGGCGCAGGCGCGTGCCGATCTCCGTCGGGTAGACGTCCTCGCCCTGGATGCGGAGCGTTTCCGCCACGTCCGCGATCGCCGCTATTCCGTAGCCCGTGTGGGTGAAATCGCGGCAGGTTTCCTGGGTCAGGCCGTCCACGAACGTCGACTGGCCCTGCCAGTAGCCGACGATCTGGTCGCGCGAAGACAGCCCGCTGCCCGGGACGGTCTTCGGGAGCGCGCCGTCGGACGACAAATACACGTAAGCCGCGACGCGGTTGCGGTAGCGGGTCACCGCCTTGTCGTAACTCGCCTTGTCCTCCAGGAACACCGAGATGCCGACCGCGGCCTCCATCATGGACAGTTCCCAGTTCCCGTTACTGTTGCTGCCGTTGATCACCTTGTTCAGGTACACGTTGCGCAGCATCGTCGCGAACCGGCCCGCATTCGGCCAGCTCGAATACGTGTACTTGATGATCTCCGCCGCGCGCGGCCACGACGAGCCCGCCCAGCCCGTCTGCAGCGGGGCGTTGCTGTTCGTGTGGCTCGTGATCACCGCCGACCACGCGTCCATCAGCGCGATCGACTTCTGCGCGTACCGCGCGTCGCCCGTGATGTACCAGATCAGCGCGTCCGTGTACGCCGCGATCGCGTCTTCGCGTTCGTCCGTGCAGCCGTAGTTCGGGTTGGAATACGAACCGCATTCGACCACCGCGCGCGGTTTCGGAGTCCGCGAGAGCGAGGCGTACGAGCTGGCCCGAGCCTGGTCGTACGCCGCCTTCCACGGCTGGGCGCCGGCGTTCACCTTGGCCTTGACGAAGTCCAGCTGCGGACGGCTCACCAGCACGCCCGGATGGGTGAACGCCGCCGGGGCGGCCGGAGCCGGGGTGGCCAGCACCCCCAGGAGCAGGGGGACCAGCGCGAGGACCTTGCGAAAGCGGGACATGGCTCTCCTCGAGACGACGGTGTCTTGGGGGCGCGCGCCGGCTCAGTGTCATGGTCCAGACCACCGCGGGTCAAGCTTTTCTTTGTGTCCCAAAGAAAGTGTTCAGCCCGCTGAACAGGAGTGTTCAGCGGGCTGAACGGAACCTCAGCCGAGCCCGGCGCTCACCGCGTTCAGCAACGCGCCGGTGTCGCCCGACATCTCCCACGCCATCACGCCGAGCAGCCCGCGCGACTTGAGCCACGTCGTCTTCAGCCCGATCGACCAGGCGTCGTCGAACGTCCACCACTGCCCGCCGTTGCCCGTGTAGCACGACGTCGCGACGGCGGCCGTGTCGTGGTGGACCGTGCAGCCCGGCACGCTCGCCACCAGGTTTGCGTACCCGCGGGTGCCCGCTTCCTCGGCGAACTGGCCCGGCGCCGCGCCGGTCGCGGACTGCCACTCGCCGCTCTTGCCGCCGTCGGCGACGCCCTGCCAGCCGCGGCCGTAGAAGGCCAGGCCGAGCGTCAGCCGCCGCGGATCGACCCCCGCGTTCGTGTACGCATTGATCGCGCTTTCCGCACTGAAGTGGAAGTTGTACGGGTCGTCCGCGTCGGCGTACAGGTTGCCCTGGTGGCCGGTGCGGTTCGGCTCCCACGAATTGTCGCTGCCCGACCCGTGGAAGTCGTAACCCTGCACGTTCGCGACATCCAGGTAATTGAAGATCTTGGAAACGTCCCAGCCCGAAGCGACCTTCGCCGGGTCGGCCGGCGTGAACGCGTGCAGCTGGTACCGCTTGCCGGTGGTCGCGCCGTAGGCGTCCATCTGCGTGCGGAATTCCGCCAGCAACGCGGTCAGATTCGCTTTGTCGTTCGGGCTCCAGTGGTTCCCGGGGTGACCGTCGGCGCTGCCGGGCCATTCCCAGTCGACGTCGATGCCGTCGAAGATGCCCGCCGCGGTGCCCGGCCCGCCCGCGCCGCCGTAGGGCGCGATGTTGCCCTTGAGCCAGGTGTCCACACAGGACGAGACGAACTTCTTGCGCGACGCGTCGGTGGCCGCGACGTCCGAGAAGTACTTCGAATACGTCCAGCCGCCGAGCGAAACCAGCACCTTCAGGTTCGGGTGCTTCGCCTTGAGCTTCTTGAGCTGGTTGAAGTTGCCGCGCAGCGACTCCCAGCCGGTGTCGGCCACGCCGTCGACGGACTGCGCCGCCGCGAACGGCCGCGAGTAGTCGGCCTCGGCGTCACCGGCGCCGTCACCCTGGTTGGGGTCCTGCGGATTGGCCGTCGTGCCCTTCGTGACCCCGGACAGGCAGGTCAGGTTCACCGGATCGATGTTCTCGAACGCGTACAGCAGGTGCGTCAGCTTCGAAGCCGCGCCCGAAGTTTCCAGGTTCTTCACGAAGTACTGGCGCCCGTAGATGCCCCACTGCACGAAGTACCCGACCTTCGCATAACCCGAGACGATGTCGCCGGTCCGGGCGGTCACCGCGGCACTCGGCGCCGACACGTTGTCGTAGCCGTCGCGAGCGCGGACGGTGAACGTGTACGAAGTGGACGGTGCCAGCCCGGTCACGACGGCCGCCGTGGTGGTCACCGTCGTGGCCAACGCAGAACCGCGGTAGACGTCGTAGCTGACCACGCCGGTGTTGTCCGTCGACGCCGTCCAGGCCAGGGAGATGCTTCCGGAGTCGGCGGCCGTCGAGCGCACCCCGCTCGGCGTGGACGGCGCTTGCGTGTCGTCGGCCGGGTTGTTCGTCGTCACGGCCAGCGGCGCGCTCGCCGGGGACGTGTTCCCCTTGGCGTCCTTGGCTTTCACCGTGAACGAATACGCGGTGCCCGGGGTGAGCCCGGAGATCGTGGCGCTCGTCCCGGTCACCGACGCGGCCAGGGAGGCCCCCTGGTAGACGTCGTACCCGGTCACCGGGAGGGAGCCGGCCGCGGAAGCGTTCCACGCCAGCGCGACGGTTTTGGTCGTCTTCGCGACCAGCCGCAGGTTCGCCGGCGCGCCCGGCGGGGTGTCCGGTGAACCGTCGCAGTTGGCGTTGTCGACGCGGCACTGCGTGGGCGTTGCGGCGGCACTGAGCCGGAACGTCGGGCTGTACGGGTAGGTGTTGCGGCCCGGCGCCAGCGTGGCGATGTAGTACGCCGGCGTCAGCGTGACCTGGGTGCCGTTCTGGGTCACCGTGCCGTTTTCGCCGGTCGAGGCGGTGATCCCGGCGGGCAGCGTGAAGGTGATCGCCCAGTTGCTCACCGACGCGGTACCGGTGTTCGCGACGGTGTACGTGCCGGTGGTGCCGCTCATCGCCAGGGTGGCGGTGAGCGAACCGGCTGCGGCGGCGGGTGGCGCGAGCGCCGCGGTGCCGCCGAGCGCGATGAGCAAGGCGGCGAGTGCGGAGCGTAGTCGTGCGGGAGTGCGTCTCATGGCGGTTCTCCAAGCGGCACGAGGCGGGGACGACGTGGTCTAGACCACATCGAATGTAACCCGGTGCAAGGGGAACCGCGCACGCCCGAACGGCGGCAACCGCTGTCCGAACGGACGGTTAACGCCCGGAGAAGGTCGCTTTCCCCGGTCCGTCGGCGAGGAACGACTTCACGGCGTTGCGGAGGTCCTCGGTCTCGAACAGTTCGGCCGCGATCGTGGTGATGTGCGCGTTCGCCTCGGGGACACCGCCGGCGGAGAAGTGGTCGAGGACGCGCTTGGTCGCTGCGTGGGCGCGCGTCGGTCCGTCGGCCAGCCGCCGGGCGAACGCCCGCGCCGCGTCGTCGAAGCCCTCGCTCGGCAGGACGCGGTTGACGACGTTCCAACGCTCCAGCGTCGCGGCGTCGTAGGTGTCACCGGTCATCACGAACTCCTTGGCGCGCCCGACGCCGGCCCGCGCGGCGAGCCGCTGGGTGCCGCCCATGGTCGGCGTCAGGCCGACGACCTTCTCGACCAGCCCGAACTTCGCGCGATCGGCGGCGAGGACGATGTCGCAGGCCACGGCCACCTCGAACGCCCAGGTCAGGCACAGGCCGTGCGCGGCGAAGACGGTCGGGAACGGCAGCGCCGCGATCCGGTCCGGCACCGCGAGCATCTCGTCGAAGAGGACCTTCGCCTCGGCGGGCGAGCCCTGGGCGTCGAACAGCGAGACGTCGACCCCGCCGCTGACGATCTTGCCTTCGGCGCGGATCAGCAGGGCCCGCGCGGGCGCGGCCTCCAGCTCGCCGATCATCGAGGAGAGTTCGGACTGCAGCGAAGCCGTGTAGAGGTTCAACGGCGGAGCGTCGACGGTCAGGACGGCGAGCCCGCCGTCACGATCGAGGCGGACCTGCTGAGTCATGTTCACCCTGCTTCTTCGGCTTCGACGATGTCGTCCCAATACTGCTGGGCCTCGGGACGCCAGTCGACGTGTTTGTGATGGAACAGTTCCGCCGCTTTCGTCCCGCTCCACTTCGCCGGCAGCAGCTCGGCCGGCAGCTGCGGGTCGAGGAAGGGGAACCGCCGCCACTCGTGGACGAGCTCGGTCTGCGCGCGCAGCACCGCGCGGCCGCCGGTCGGGTGGAGGCCGGTGAAGCGGTCGATGAAGTCCTCGTAGCGGTCCTTCAGCTCGGTCAGGTCCCAGGAACGGGCGACCATCGACTCCTGCTCGCCGACCTCGCCGTACGCGGCGGTGAACGACATCGCCTGCGCGTCGAGGCCGAGGTCGTTGACGATCTGCTGGGCCTCCCGCTGGCGGGTCAGGTCCGGGCTGACCCACACGCCGGCGACCGGCGAGCCGAAGCCCGCCCAGGTCAGCCGCGTGCGCAGCCGGTGCCGCAGGTCGCGCTTGGCCTCCGGGACGGAGACGATCAGCATCAGCCACTGGCTGTTCCAGGGGCGTTCCTCGCGGCCGAACGCGTAGATCCGGTCGGCGCCCTCGGTCAGCAGACGGCGGCCCGGCGGCGTCAGCGACCAGCGCACGCGGCGCCCGACGCGCTCGGAGACCACCCAGCCCTCGGCGGCGGAGCGGGCCAGCGCCTGCCGCGCCGACTTCTCCTCGATGTCAAGGATGCCCAGGACCTCGACGAGCATCGACGTCCAGACCGGCTTGTCGCGCGGCAGCGCGTACTCGCCGAGGACGGTCATCAGCAGCGACCGCGCGCTGGCGTGACTGACCTCGCGCCGCCGGCTCACCGTGGGCCGGGGCGCGGACGGACGGCCTTCCCTCGGCTTCGGCCTGCGGCCGAGGGTGACCGGGGGAGCGGGCTCGCCCATGCTGTTCACCGACCTCACTGCGCTGGGGGACTGACAACCGAACAGGGTACCCACAGTGAGTGATCAAAGCGCCACGGGACACACACTGTCGGTGGTTTTGACCTTGATCTGACAGTTCACCACGAGGTCGTAGACTCGGCTACCTCATGAGCGCAACTCTCGTCGCGAAGGACCTGGCCGCGGGCCACGGTGACCGCATCCTCTTTTCCGGCCTCGATCTCGTGGTGGCCCCCGGCGACGTCGTCGGCCTGGTCGGGGTCAACGGCGCCGGCAAGTCGACGCTCCTGCGGACCCTCGCCGGCCTCGCGAAGCCGGACAGCGGTGAAGTCCGCCTGAACCCGCCGACCGCGACGGTCGGCCACCTGCCGCAGGAGCCGGAACGGCGCGAAGGCGAGTCGGTGCGGGCCTTCCTGGCGCGCCGCACCGGCGTCTCGGCGGCCCAAGCGGACCTCGACGCGGCGACGTCGGCCCTCACCGACGGCGCGGCGGGCGCGGACGACCTGTACGCGGCGGCGCTGGACCGCTGGCTGGCTCTCGGCGGCGCCGACCTCGACGACCGGGCGGCCGAAGTGGCCGCCGACCTCGGCCTGGCCGTGGACCTGGACCAGCCGATGACGTCCCTGTCGGGCGGCCAGGCGGCCCGCGCGGGGCTGGCGTCGCTGCTGCTCAGCCGCTACGACGTCTTCCTGCTCGACGAGCCGACGAACGACCTCGACCTCGACGGCCTGGCCCGCCTGGAGCAGTTCGTGTCCGGCCTCCGGGCGGCGACGGTGCTGGTGAGCCACGACCGCGAGTTCCTGGCCCGCACGGTCGACCGCGTCGTCGAGCTGGACCTGGCCCAGCAGCAGGTGAACGTCTACGGCGGCGGGTACGAGGCGTACCTGGAGGAGCGCGAGGTCGCGCGCCGGCACGCGCGTGAGGAGTACGAGGAGTACGCCGACACGAAGGCGTCCTTGGAGGCACGCGGGCGGATGCAGCGGGCGTGGATGGAGAAGGGCGTGAAGAACGCCCGCCGGAAGCAGCCCGACAACGACAAGGCGGCGCGCAAGTTCCGCACCGAGGCCACGGAGAAGCAGGCGTCCAAGGCGCGGCAGACCGACCGCATGATCGAGCGGCTGGAGGTCGTCGAGGAGCCGCGCAAGGAGTGGGAGTTGCGGATGGAGATCGCCGCGGCCCCGCGGGCGGGAGCGGTGGTCGCAACGCTGCGGGGCGCGGTGGTCCAGCGCGGCGGATTCACCCTCGGCCCGGTCGACCTGCAGATCGACTGGGCGGACAAGGTCGCCATCACGGGCGCGAACGGATCCGGCAAGTCCACGCTCCTGGCGGCAATGCTGGGCCGGGTGGCGTTGTCCGAAGGCGCCGCGTCCCTGGGTCCGGGTGTGGTGGTCGGCGAGGTCGACCAGGCCCGGCGGTTGTTCCTGGGCGATGTGCCGCTGGCTTCGGCGTTCGCCCGCGAGGTGCCCGAGTTCGCCGACGCCGAGGTCCGGACGCTGCTGGCCAAATACGGCCTTAAGGCCGCGCACGTGCTTCGATCCGCCGCAACGCTTTCGCCGGGCGAACGGACACGGGCCGCGCTGGCGTTGTTGCAAGCCCGTGGGGTGAACCTCCTGGTCCTGGACGAGCCGACCAACCACCTGGACCTCCCCGCCATCGAGCAACTCGAGGCGGCGCTGGACAAGTACCCGGGAACGCTGCTCCTGGTGACACACGACCGCCGCATGCTCGACGCGGTGCACGTGACGCGCCGGCTGGTGGTCGAGGAGGGCAAGGTCGGCGAGCAGTAATCTGCGGCGCTGCTAGTGCTCTCGTTTGAGAGCAGTGCTCTCGCTTCGGGGCACTGCTCTGGTCGCGGTGGTGAGCGGTGCTCTCGTTTTGGAGCGCCGCTTCGGTGCTGGGCGTGAGCAGTGCTCTCACGCGTGAGCAGTGCTCTCTTATAGAGGAGAGCGCCTGCCGTTGCGTGAGCAGTGCTCTCGAATCTGAGCGGTGCTCTTGCGTCGTGTGTGAGCAGTGCTCTCGAACGTGAGTACCGCTTTGCCCCTACCTGTGAGCGGTGCTCTCGACGTGAGCAGTGCTCTTGTTGTGTGTCGCCAGCGCCCTCGAACTCGAGTGTGGCGTGAGATGGTTTCGGGGTCGCCGCCTCCTGATCGGGCTGCTGCGGAGATGGTTGACGCCCCGCTCTCAACCGTGGGCACCGCTCCTTTCTTTAAGGCGATCACCGCTCTTTAAGGTGAGCATCGCTCTTCAAGGTGGGCACCGCTCTCGAATGAGAGCACTGCTCTCGAATGAGGGCGCCGTCGTTGCCGGATCGAGAGCGGTGTTCTCGAACCGGAGCTGTGCCCGCGTTTGTGAGTGAGTGGTGCTCTCATTGGTGAGCGGTGTTGTCGCGACCTCGGTGCGGTGCGGTGCGATGTGGGGTGCGAGCCGGGCCCTCATTGGCGATCGGTGCTCTTGATGGTGAGCGGCGCTCACATCCGAGAGCGGTGCTCTCGGATGTGAGCAGGCGTCACACCTTGGATGTGAGCGGTGCTCTCGTGCGAGAGCGGTGCTCACCCCTTCGTTGCCCCGCCGGTCAGGCCCTTGACGAACTGTTTCTGCAACGTCAGGTAAAAAAACAGCACCGGCAGCGTCGCCAGGAACATCAGGGCGAACACGCTCCCGAGGTCCGCCTGGTACTGGCCGATCGAACGGTAGATGCCCGTCGTGATCGTGGTGCCCTGGCTGGGGCCGAGGATGATCAGCGGGTCGATGAAGTCGTTCCAGATCCAGACGCCCAGGAAGATCAAGACCGAAGCCGTGGCCGGGCGTAGCAGCGGGAATACCACCCGCCAGAACACCTGCATGCGGCTTGCTCCGTCGAGCCGGGCCGCCTCCTCCAGTTCCACCGGGACGCCGCGGATGAAACCCGTGAACACGAACACCCCGAAGGGCACGTAGTACCCGACGTTGAACAGGATCAAGCCCTGCAGGGTCGCCATCAGGTGGGTCACGCGCAGGACGTCGGTGATCGGGATCAGGATCACCTGGGGCGGGATCATCAAGCCGGCCAGCAGAACCAGCGTCAGGACCTTTGTCCAGCGCTTGACCGAGCGGGCCAGGTAGTGACCCAGCATGGCCGACAGCACCGTCAGGACCAGGATCGACAGCACCGTCACCACGATGCTGTTCGTCAAGCTGACCCAGAACAGGCCGTCCGGTCGGGTCAGGACCGCGTGGATGTTCGACAGCGTCGGCGGGACCGGCAGGGACGCCGGCTCCTTGGCGATCAGGTCGCCCTGCTTGAACACGTTCGCCAGCACCAAGTACAACGGGATGAAGAACACCGCGCTGACGAGCAAGGCCACCGTGGGGCGCACCAACGACCGGGAGCGGGTCACAGGTCCACCTCCCGGCGGCGCAGGAAGTTCAGCACCACCGTCGTCACGAGGGCCACGATCACCAGCATCAGCACGGCCATCGCGGACGCGTAACCGACGTGGTTCGAATCGAAACCCGTCTGCAGGACGTCGAAGGCGATCGTTGCCGTGGCGCCGGAACCCGGGCCGCCGTTGGTGATCACCTTGACGTAGTCGTACGTCTTGAACGCCGAAATCAACAGCACCACCGTGTTGATCGTCAACGACGGGGCCAACAGCGGCCAGGTGACCGCGCGGAAGCGACGTACCGGCCCCGCGCCGTCGATCTCCGCCGCCTCCAGCAGTTCCGCCGGCACGCCCTGGAGACCCGCCAAATACACCACGACGCAGAACCCGAGCATCTGCCAGCACACGATCGACGCCACCGAATACAGGGCCACGTCCGGGTCGGACAGCCAGCCCGGCGGGTGCGCGACACCCAGCGCGCGCAGCAGGGAATTCAGCGGGCCGCGGTCGTCGAGCAAGCGGGACCAGACGATCGACACCACCACCGAACTGAGGATCACCGGTGTGAAGAACACGCTGCGCAAAGCGTTGTACAGCCAGCCCTTCCGGTCCAGCAGCAACGCCACGCCCAACCCCAGCACGTTGGGCACGATCACCACGACCAGCGTCAGGATCGTGGTCACCTGCAGCGCCGTGAGGAATTGCGAATCGGTGAACAACAGGCGGTAATTGTCGAAACCGACGAACTTCACCGGGGGGTTGAACGGGTTGTAGTTCGTCAGGCTGTAGCCGAAGCTGATCAGGATCGGCGCCATCACGAAACACAAGTACACGAGCACACCCGGCGCGCCGAACGACGCGAAGTGCGCCAGCCGCGGCAGGACCGGGCGGCGCCGGCGGCGGGGCCGGGCCGTAGCCGAGGGCGGGGACGGGCGGGAAATGACGGCGGTCAAGGACGTCAGCCCGCCTTCGCCCACTCGGTGTCCAGGAACGCGCACGCGTCGGCCACCGGCTTGCGGCCGGTGATGACGTCCTGGGCGGCCTGGTCGACCTTGTCCTTCATCCCGGGCAGCAACCCGTCGTCGGCGGTCTCCCAGCGGAACGCGTGCACCACGGCGTTCTGCTGCACCGCCTGCGCGTACAGGTCGTAGCCGGCCTTGAACGTCGGCCCGACGCCGGGCGGCGGCGTGTAGCCCTTGACCGCCGGGAACAGGCCGTCGGCCTTCACCGAGGCGTCCAGCTGGTCCTTGTCGAGCTGAAAACCCAGCGCGAACTTGCGGGCGGCGTCGAGGTTCGCGGCCTTGGCGTTGACGATCATCCCGCCGCCGGTGTACGCCGGGACGACGAGCTTGCCGTCCTCGGTGGGGAAGTTGAACACCCCTACCTCGAAGTCGTGCTTCTTCGAGTCGGCGTTGGCGGCGAACCAGTTGCCCATCGGGTACATCGCGCTCTGGCCGTCCAGGAACGCCTGCTCGGTCGCCGCGTAGTCGCGGGACACGCTCGTCTTGTCCACATACCCCTTCGCCGCGAGGTCGGCGAGCTTCGCGAACGCGTGCTGGAACACGGGATCGGCGAACTCCACCTTGTCCTGACGCCGCTGGGCGAGCCAGTCCGGCAGCGTGTTGTAGACCTCGGTGCTGACCAGCCCGGACAGGATCATCGACGACGGGAAGCCGTCCTTGCCGCCGCCGATGGTGAACGGCGAGAAGCCCTTCTTCTTGAGCTTGCCGGCGTCGGCGACGAGTTCGTCCCACGTCTTCGGCGGCGCCGCGATGCCCGCGTCGGCGAACATCTTCTTGTTGTAGTAGATCGGCGGGATGGTCTGGGTGTTCGCCGGCAGCTGGTAGTACTTGCCGTTCACCGGGTTGGCCTGCGGGAACTGGAAGTCCTTCAGCTCCTCGGGCGTCCACGCGTAGAGGTTGCCCGCTTCGGCGAAGCCGGCCGAGTCGACGGCGATCATCACGTCCGGGAACTGGCCCGACTGCAGCAGCTGCTTCGCGTACGACGTCCGCCCGTCGGCGGTCGGCGCGACGAGCTTCTTGACCTTGATGCCCGGGTTCTTGTCCGTGACGCGCTTGATCGCCGCGTCCCAGTAGGCCGGCGTGAGGTTCGGGGTCTCGAACGTCAGGAAGGTGATCTCCGCGTCGCCGCCGCCGCTGTTCGAGCCGACCGAGCACGCGCTCACCGCCAGGAGCACCGCCGCGCCCAGCGCCAGGGACCTTCTCATGTCCAAGCCACCTTCCACCATATGTGATGTATGACGCATTTGATCGGATGTATTCGACGATGTCAAGCGTCAGACGGCCCCGAAACCGCAAGAAAGCCGAGAAAGATCAGATCTTTACGCGATCGAGTCGGAGTAGCGTGCTGGCGAAGTCGCCGGCCGGCAACGCCAGCGGGAGCCCGTGGGAGAGCAGCACCGCGCCGCTGTGCGTCCGGCCCGAATCCGGGTCGAGGTACCGCGCGGCCGGGTCGAGGCCGCCCAGCCGCAGCGGCCGCTCCGGCGCGTTGAAGTGCGCGGACTGCCGGTAGGCGAACACGACCGTGCGATCGCCGTGGACGTACTGCAGGGCGGTGACGCCGTCGTCGACCGGCGGCCGCAGCCGGTACAGCGCGCCGTGCTGCACCACCGGCCGGATGTCCTTGTACCGCGCGACGAGATCGCGGGCGAGCTCGAGGTCGTCCGCGGGCCAGTGCACGATGTCGCCGCCGAGGCCGAGCACACCGGCCATGGCGACGTGGAACCGGAACCGCAGCGGCACTGACCGGGCCGTCACGAAGCCGGGGTTGTCGGTGACCCACGCCGACATCGCGCGGGCCGGGTAGAGCTGCCCGTAGCCGTGCTGGATCCGCAGCCGGTCGAGCGCGTCGGTGTTGTCGGAGGTCCAGACCTGGTCGGTGCGGGCGAGCACGCCGAGGTCGATCCGGCCGCCGCCGCCCGCGCACGACTCGATCCGCAGGCCCGGGTGGTCCGCGCGCAGCCGGTCGAGCAGCGCGTACACCGCGTGGGTGTGCTCCACCCACAGCCGGTCCTGGTCGGGTTCGCCCGGCCAGCCCGCTTCGCTGAACGGCCGGTTCATGTCCCACTTGAGGAAGTCGATGCCGTGCGAGCCGACGAGCCGGTCCAGCCACTCGTGCGCCCACGCGGCGACGTCCGGGCGGGCGAAGTTGAGCACCAGCTGCCGTCGCAGCTCCGAGCGGCGCCGGTGCGGGTGGTGCAGGACCCAGTCCGGGTGGGTGCGGTAGAGGTCGCTGTCCGGGTTGACCATCTCGGGCTCGACCCACACGCCGAACCGCATGCCGAGCCCGTGCACGGCGTCGACCAGCGGCTTGAGCCCGTCGGGGAAACGGGTGCGGTTGACCTCCCAGTCGCCGAGGCCGGCGTGGTCGCCGGTGCGGGCGCCGAACCAGCCGTCGTCCATCACGAACAGCTCGACGCCGAGCGCCGCCGCCCGCTCGGCGAGGGCGCGCTGGCCCGCCTCGGTGACGTCGAATCCCGTGGCCTCCCACGAGTTGTAGAGCACCGGGCGCAGTTCCTCCGGGTGCGGCAGGACGTGCGCGAGGACGTAGGCGTGCCACGCCCGGCTCGCCGCGCCGAACCCGCCGTCGGTGTACAGCCCGGCGGACACCGGGGTGGTCAGCGGCCGTCCGGGCCCGACGCGGTGGACCACGCCGTCCTGGCCGAAGCCGCCGCTCACCGTCAGCCGCCCGGTCGACGAGCGGGTGGTGGTCAGCCGCCACGACCCGCTCCACGCCAGCGCGACGCCGTAGACCTCGCCGTGGCGCTCGGTGGCCGTGCCGTCGTCGACCATCACCCAGGGATTCGCGTGGTGCCCGGTGATCCCGCGCCGGCTGGCGAAGACGGTTTCGCCGTGGGGCGCGAACCCGCGCTGCAGCTGGGTTTCCGCGGCCCAGCGGCCAGTCACGTGGCTGAGCCGGTAGTCCTCGAAGACCGGCAGCGCCCAGGTGGCCGAGTCGGCCCGGACGACCTCGACGTCGGTGTCCGCGCTCAGCTCGGTCCAGCGTTCGAGGACGTCCCCGCGCAGCCGGTAGTGCAGGGTGATCCGCAGCGGGTAGTGCCGGTCGGCGAAAACCAGCCGCAGGTGATCGGCGGTGGCTTCGTGGGAGGAGAACCGCCATTCGAGGGCTCGTGTCCCGTCGGCGAAGCGGACCTGCAGGGCCGGTGTCCAGTACCGCGTCCCGCCGTCGGCGGCGAGTTCGGCGAGGCCCTCGTTCGGGTCGTTGAAGCCGTCCCACCAGGGCAGCGTTTCCCCGGTCAGCTCGACGACGTCGGCGTCGGTCAGCGCCGGGCCCCAATACACGTGCGCCGGGACGTCGTCCTCGTCGAGCCGCAGCGCGTACGTGCTCGATTCCCCGGTGAGCACCCAGGTGCGGTGCCCGTCGAGGACGCTGATCCCGGCCATGCGGGACATCCTGCTCACCGGCGCGGCCGCCGCCAAGGGATGTCCCGCTCACCGGTCACGGGCGGTCGGTGAGGTACCCGCCCATCGTCTTGAAGTACTCCGACGCCGGCAGCTCGGTCCCGTCGGCGGTGCGGACCCGCTCGACGAGCAGGCCGGGGGACCGGCCGCGGCGGGCGTCCGGCCCGGCCACGATCACCACGCCGTCGCCCTCGCGGATGAAGATGCGGCCCGGCGTGCCGCCGTAGTGGCCCTGCGACACCGACGCCTTGAGGATCCGCAGCTCCTCGCCGCGGTGGTAGGCGAAAGCGTTCGGGTACGGGTCCGACAGCGCGCGCACGAACCGCTCGAGGTCCGCGGGCGGCAGCGTCCAGTCGATCAGGCTGTCCCGCTTGGCGCGCTTGTGGAAGAAGCTCGCCTTCGACCGGTCCTGCGGCACCGGCGTGTACCCGGTCTCGATCAGCGAGATGGCTTCGGCGGTGATCGGCGCGATGAGGTCGACCGTGCGGTGGAAGAGGTCGGTCGTGGTGTCGGACGGCCCGACCGGGATCGCGCGCTGCAGCACGACGTCGCCGGCGTCGAGCTCGCCGTCCATCATGTGGGCGGTGACGCCGACCTCGGGCTCGCCGTTGATCATGGCCCAGATGAGCGGCGAGAAGCCCGCGTACGCCGGCAGCAGCGAGTCGTGGATGTTCAGCGTGCCGTGCCGCGGCAGCTCGAAGATCTCCGGCGGCAGCCAGGTGCGCCAGTTGTTCGCCACGATCAGGTCGAGGTCCGCGGCCTTGAGCTCGGTCAGCAGTTCGGCGTCGTCCGGGCGGGTGCGCAGCAGTACCCGGATGCCGTGCTCCGCGGCCAGGTCGGCGACCGAGTCGGCCCAGATCCGCTCGTAGGCGTGGTCGCTCTTCGGGTGGGTGACCACGACGGCGACCTCGTGGCCGGCGTCGATGAGCGCCTGGAGGGTCCGGTGCCCCCAGGTCTGGTAGCCGAACATCGCCACGCGCATTCGAGAGTGCCTTCCTTGGTCGGGGGACGAACATCACCACGAACGTACTAGGCGAGGCTCGCCTAAGTTAGGTTAGGGTTCCCTGAACCGTACCGGAGCGCGCGAGGGAGCAACATGACTGCAGAGGTCCCGATCTACGACGTCGTCGGCGTGGGCTTCGGACCGTCGAACCTGGCCCTCGCGATCGCCCTCGCCGAGCACAACGCGGGCGCCGGCGAGCCGGTGACCGCGCACTTCCTCGAGCGGCAGCCGCGGTTCGGCTGGCACCGCGGGATGCTCATCGACACCGCGACCATGCAGGTGTCGTTCCTCAAGGACCTGGTCACCATGCGGAACCCGACCAGCGAGTTCAGCTTCCTCAACTACCTGCACGCCGCCGGCCGGCTGGTCGACTTCATCAACCACAAGAACCTCTTCCCGCTGCGCGTGGAGTTCCACGACTACTTCGAGTGGGCGGCCGCGAAGGTCGACGACGTCGTCTCCTACGGCACCGAGGTCGTCGCGGTGAAGCCGGTGTACGACGGTTCCGAAGTGGCCTACTTCGACGTCGAGGCCTCCGACGGCTCGTCGCTGCGCGCCCGGAACCTGGTCGTGGGGACCGGTCTGCGCCCCCAGCTGCCCGAGGGCGTCACCGCCGGGCCGCGGATCTGGCACAACAGCGAGCTGCTGTTCCGCGTGGACGCCTTGCGCGGCGCCGACCCGAAGCGGTTCGTCGTGGTGGGCGCCGGGCAGAGCGCGGCCGAGGTCGCCGCGTTGCTGCACGACGAGTTCCCGCGCGCCGAGGTGTGCGCGGTGTTCGCCCGCTACGGCTACAGCCCGGCCGACGACAGCTCGTTCGCCAACCGCATCTTCGACCCCGAGGCCGTCGACCAGTTCTACCGCGCGGGCGAGCCGGTGAAGGACCGCCTGATGCGCTACCACGGCGCGACGAACTACTCGGCCGTCGACATCGACCTGATCGACGAGCTCTACCGGCGCGTCTACCGCGAGAAGGTGCTGGGCGTGGAACGGCTGCGGCTGTTCAACGTCTCGCGCCCGGTCGAGGTCACCGACGCGGGCACGGTGACGGTCGAGTCCCTGACGACCGGCGCGCAGACGGTGCTCGAAGCCGACGCGGTCGTGTACGCCACGGGCTACCGGCCCGCGGACCCGACGCCGCTGCTCGGCGAGCTGGGCGCGCGCTGCCTGCGCGACGGGTCCGGGCGCCTGCGCGTCGAGCGCGACTACCGGCTCACGACGGACTTCCCGCTGCGCGGCGGGATCTACTTGCAGGGCGGCACCGAGCACACGCACGGCATCACGTCGTCGCTGCTGTCGAACACCGCGGTGCGGGTGGGGGAGATCCTGCAGTCGGTCGTGGACCGGCGGGTGGTCGCGGAGCCGGCGGGGGAGCTCGCGGTCAGCGCGCGGTGATCTGTTCCCGCAGGATGTCGGCGTGGCCGGTGTGGCGGGCGTACTCCTCGATCAGGAACAGGTAGACGAAGCGGAGGGTGACCTCGCCGACGACCGGGTGGGTCCACCGGTCGTCGAGCGAGAAGCCCGCCGCGATCTCACGGGAACGCCGGGCGGTCCGCCCGTGCTCGGCGATCACGCCCTCGACCGTTTCGTCGTCGGCGACGGTGAAACTGACGTCCCCGGGCGTCGAGGGGCCGTCGATCTCGGCCTCGCCGAGCCCGGCGATCAGCCACTGGAACCACCGGCGCTCGGCGACGGCGGCGTGCTTGACCAGCGCGATCGGCGTGGTCAGCGACGGGACCAGCCGGCGCCGGGCGTCGGTTTCCGACAGGCCGCGTACGTTCTCGACGAGCGCGAGGCGGCCGCGGTCGAGCATGGCCTCCAGCAGTTCTCGCTCGGCGCCGATGGTCTTTTCGGGCAGCGCATACATGGGCCCCAGCTTGCCCGAGAATCAGCCCTGGTGCACCGGTGCCGGGTGGTGGCGGCCGATCGGGATGACCATCGGCGTCCCGCTCACCGGGTCCGGGCGCACCTGGCAGCGGACGTCGAAGACCTCCTCGACGAGCTCCTCCGTGATGACCGCCGCCGGTTCGCCGGAGGCGACCACGCGGCCGGCCTTCATCGCGATCACGTGGTCGGCGTAGCGGCACGCCTGCGGCAGGTCGTGCAGCACCATCACCACCGTGCGGCCCTCCGCGCGGTTGAGGTCGACGACCAGGTCGAGCACGTCGATCTGGTGCGCCAGGTCCAGGTACGTGGTCGGCTCGTCGAGCAGCAGCACCGGCGTGCCCTGCGCGACCGCCATCGCGATCCACGCGCGCTGGCGCTGGCCTCCGGACAGCTCGTCCACCGGGCGGTCGGCGAGGTCGGTCATCCCGGTGGCCGCGAGCGCCGACGCGACCGCCCCTTCGTCCGAAGTGGACCATTGCCGCCACCAGCTCTGGTGCGGGGCGCGGCCGCGGGCGACGAGGTCGGCCACCGTCATGCCCTCCGGCGCCACCGGGGACTGCGGCAGGATGCCGAGCCGCTGGGCGACCTGGCGGGTCGGGAGGTCCTGGATCGACCGGCCGTCCAGGTAGACCCCGCCCGACTTCGGCGTGAGCAGCCGGGCCATCGTGCGCAGCAGGGTCGACTTCCCGCACGCGTTGGCGCCGACGATCGCGGTGATCTTCCCGGGCGGGATGTCGAGGTCGAGGCCGTCGATGACGACCCGGTCGTCGTAGGCGACGCGCAGGTCCTGCACGCGCAGGGACGGTGTCATCTTCTCAGCCTCCGGAGCCGGATCGGTTGGCCCTGGCCAGCAGCCAGAGCAGCAGCGGGGCGCCGAGCGCGCCGGTCACGATGCCCACCGGCAGCGGCGACGCCGTGATCGTGCGGGCCAGGATGTCGCTGCCCAGCACCACGACCGCGCCGGTGAGCGCGGACGCCGTCAGCGGCGGGGACGCCTGGCGCGCCAGGCGTTGCGCGATCTGCGGCGCGGTCAGCGCCACGAAGGAAACCGGGCCGGCGGACGCCGTCGCGAAGGCCACCAGACCGGCGCCGGACAGCAGCAGCCCGAGCCGCACCGGCTGGACCGGCGTGCCGAGCCCGGCCGCCACGTCGTCGCCGAGCTGCAGCGTCCGCATCCAGCGGGACAGGGCCAGCACGAGCGGCAGCAGCACCGCCAGCGCGCCGGCCAGCGGGACGACGTGCTCCCAGCCGCGGTTGTTCAGGTTCCCGACGAGCCAGCCGATCGAGGCCTGGGCTTCGGTGATCTGCGCGCGGCTGAGCAGGTAGTCGGTCAGGCTGGTGCACATCGCGAAGATGCCGATGCCCACCAGGATGATCCGGTAGCCGGTGGTGCCGCGCCGCCACGCGAGGGCGTACACGAGCAACCCGGTCAGCAGGCCGCCCAGCAGGCCGAGCGTGGTGGTGCCGAGGCCGCCGCCGAAACCGAAGGAGATGCCGGCGACGACGGCGGTGGCCGCGCCCGCGTTGATGCCGATCATGTCCGGGCTGGCCAGGGGGTTGCGCGTGATGGTCTGGAACACCGCGCCGGACGCGCCGAACGCGAGCCCGGCGAGCAGGCCGGTGAGCGCCCGCGGCAGCCGCAGTTCCTGCACGATGTAGGCGGTGCCGCTGTCGCCGCCGCCGAACACCGCGGACAGGACGTCGGACACGCCGAGCGGGACGTCGCCGATCGTCATGCCCCAGCAGAACAACGCGAACGCCACCACGGCGAGCACCAGCGAGACGGCGACGAGCCGGAGCCGGACCCGGCCGGACACGGGGGGTTTGGCGAGGCGGAAGGTGACGCGGTCGCGCCGCACCTGCAGCAGGCTCATCAGGACTCCACCAGCTTGCGGCGGCGGACCAGCCAGATGAAGAACGGCGCACCGAGGAAGGCGACGATCACCCCGGCCCGGACCTCGCCGGGCCGCGCCATCACGCGGCCGAGGATGTCCGCGGCCAGCAGCAGGCAGGGCGCGAGGACCGCGGTGTAGGGCAGCAGCCAGCGGTGGTCGGGCCCGATCACGAACCGCACGGCGTGCGGGACGATCAGGCCGAGGAACACGATCGGGCCGGCGACCGCGACGGACGCGCCGGTCAGGAGCGTGACGGCCAGGGCGCCGCGCAGCCGCAGCGGGCCCAGCCGCCGTCCGAGCGCGACCGCGACGTCGTCGCCGAGCGCGAGGCTGTTCAACGCCGGCCCGGTGGCGATCGCCAGCACCGCCCCGACCAGGAGGAACGGCAGCACCCGCAGCAGCGAGCCGCTGTCGACGCCGGCGAGCGACCCGGCCGACCAGAACCGGAAACGGTTGAGCGCCACCGGGTCCGACAGCACCATCGCGCTGGTGAACGAGCCGAGCAGCGCCGTGACGGCGGCCCCGGCGAGGGCAAGCTTGACTGGGCTCGAGCCGCTGCGGCCGCGGGTGCCGAGGAAGTAGACGACCACGGTCGCGGCCAGCGCGCCGGCGAAGGCGAACCAGATGTAGCCGTAGAGCGAGCTGACGCCGAGCACGGTGATGGAGAAGACGATGGCGAACGCGGCGCCGGCGCTGATGCCGAGCAGGCCCGGCTCGGCCAGCGGGTTGCGGGTCAGCGCCTGCATGAGCGTGCCGGACAGGCCCAGCGCGGCACCCACCAGCACCGCCAGCAGTGTCCGCGGCATCCGGACACTGTGGATGATCACCGCGTCGGCCGAACCGTCGTCGTGCCAGAGCACCTGCCAGACGGCGCCGAACGAAATCTCCTTCGACCCCAGCCAGACGCTCAGCAGGCACAGGAAAACCAGCACACCGAGAGCGGCCAGCAGACCGAGCGCGCGGCCCGTGTGTGGCGGGCGTCGCTTGAGAGCGATCCCTCCGGGGTCTGTTCGCACCGCACCTCCGACTGGTACTGATTTTAGGTAAGGCTAACCGATGGTACAGGAGTGCATCCTCACCATCCGTTTGTTAGGGTCACCTAAGTTTGCGCCTCGTTCGGGGCGCCGTGAGCAGCGGGAGGCTGGTCTACCGGTGAGCAACGGTGACGCTGTGCAGCAGCAGGGGTCGAGGCTCGGGTTCTGGCGTGACCGCCTCGCCTCGGCGCCGAAGGAGCTGCCGCTGCCGGTCGACCGGCCGCACCTCGCGGAGCCCGTCTTCGCCCGGCTGGACCGGCCGCTGCCCGCCGCCGACGAGCTGACCCTCCTCGCGGCGTTCACAGTGCTGGTGTCCCGATATGCGGGAACGACGGACGTCGTGGTCGGGATCGGCGCACTGGTGCCCCTGCGGGTGGATCTCGGCGGCTCGCCCGGGTTCGCCGACGTCGTGACCCGGGTGCGCGAGGCGCGCGAGGAAGCGCTGGCGCACGAGGTGCCGTTCGCCGACCTGGTCGCCGAGCTGGGGCCCGAGCCGGGGCGCGGGGGCTCGGTGCTGGTCAACGTCGGTTTCGAGGCCGAAACGGACTTGGCCCTCGACCTGAACCTGACCCGCGACGGCGTGGCCTACCGCGCCGACGTCCTCGACGAATCCACTGTGGACCGGATGCTGGACCACCTCGGCACCCTCCTCGCCGACGCGCAGGAGGGTCCACAGTGGCCGGTGGTCCGGCTGGACCTCATGACGGCACCGGAACTGCGCCGGATCCTCGAAGAGTGGAACGACACGGACCTCGCGGCACCCCTGGCGACGCTGCCCGAGCTGTTCGCCGCCCGCGTCCGCGAGACGCCGGACGCCGTGGCCCTCGTCTTCGAAGACGAGGAACTCACCTACGCCGAGCTCGACGCCCGCGCGAACCGGCTCGCCCACGTCCTCATCGGGCGCGGCGCTGGGCCGGAAGAGGTCGTCGCGCTCGCCGTGCCGCGTTCGATCGGGATGATCGTCGCCGAGCTGGCCGTCCTCAAGGCCGGCGCCGCCTACCTGCCGCTGGACCAGGACTACCCGGCCGAGCGGATCGCGTTCATGGTGTCCGACGCCCGCCCGGTCTGCGTGGTCACCACCGGCGAGCTCGCCGGGCTCTTCGACGGCGACGTCCTGCTGCTCGACGAGGTCGGCCTGGACGGCGTCCCGGCGACGGACCCGGCCGCCGCGATCGTCCCGGCCAACGCCGCCTACGTCATCTACACCTCGGGCTCCACCGGGCGTCCCAAGGGTGTCGTGGTCTCCCACGCGGGGGTCGCGAAGCTCGTCGCGACGCAGTCCGAGCGGTTCGGCGTCGGCCCGCACAGCCGGGTGCTGCAGTTCGCCTCGCCGAGTTTCGACGTCGCTTTCTGGGACCTGTGCCTCGGGCTGCTTTCGGGCGGCCGCCTGGTGATCACGCCGGCCGAGCGCCGGGTGCCCGGCCCCGAACTGGCCGAGTACGCGCACGCCCACGGCGTCGACTTCATGATCCTGCCGCCCGCCCTGCTCGCCGAATTCCCCGAGGACTGCGACCTGCCGCGCAACAGCGTCCTGCTGGCCGGGACCGAACGCGTGTCGCCGGAGCTGGTCCGCCGCTGGGCGCCCGGGCGGCGGATGTTCAACGCCTACGGCCCGACCGAAGCCACGACCAACTCGACGCTCGGGCTCTGCGACCCGCAGATCGCACCCGGCTCGGCCGTGCCGATCGGCGTGCCGGACCCCGGCACCCGCGCGTACGTCCTCGACGCGGCTCTCGCGCCGGTCCCGGTCGGGGTGGTCGGGGAGCTGTACCTCGCCGGAAGCGGCCTCGCGCGCGGCTACCTCGGGCGGCCGGGCTTGACGGCGGAGCGGTTCGTCGCCGACCCGTTCGGTTCCGGCGGACGTCTCTACCGGACCGGTGACCTGGTGAAATGGCTGCCGGACGGGCGGCTCGTGTTCTTGGGCCGGGCCGACGACCAGGTCAAGATCCGCGGCTACCGCATCGAGCTCGGCGAGATCGAGTCGGTGCTCGCCGACCACCCGCGGGTCGGCCAGTCGGTCGTCGTCGCGCAGGACGGGCAGCTGATCGCCTACGCCGTCCCGGTGCCCGACCGCGACCAGGCGGCCGAGCAGGGGCACGTCGACGAATGGCACGACGTGCACGAGGAGATGCTCGCCGGCTCCCACGGCATCGAGGAGAACTTCGCGGGCTGGAACTCCAGCTACGACGGCTCCGAGATCCCCCTCGGCGAAATGCGCGAGTGGCACGCGGCGACGATCGAGCGGATCCGGTCTTTGCGGCCGAAGCGGGTGCTGGAGATCGGCGTCGGCAGCGGCCTGATCCTCTCGCGGATCGCCCCGGACGCCGAAACCTACTGGGGCGTCGACCTTTCCGAGAGCGCCGTCGAGAACGTCCGGCGCGAGGTCGCCGCGACGCCCTTCGCCGACCGGGTGCACCTGGCGGCCCGGCCCGCCCACGACCTGGGCGAGCTGCCGGAGTTCGACACGGTGATCATCAACTCCGTCGCGCAGTACTTCCCGAGCGCGGACTACCTCGCCGAAGTCGTCAAGACCGCCGCCGCGCACCTGGCTCCCGGTGGGACGATCTTCCTCGGCGACCTCCGCAACCTGCGTTCGCTGCGGGCCTTCCGGACCGCCGTCGAACTGCACCGCGGCCGGACCGACGTCGCCGCGGTGGACCAGGCGATCGCGCGCGAGGGCGAGCTCGTCCTCGACCCGGACTTCTTCCCGGCGCTGGCCCGCGGCCTCGACGGCTTCGGCGACGTCGACCTGTGGGTCAAGCGCGGCACCGCGCACAACGAGCTGACCCGGCACCGCTACGACGTCGTCCTGCGGAAGGCCGACCGGGCCGAGCCGGTCGCCGAGCAGGTCGTCGCCTTCGGCGACCTCGGTGCGGTGGAACGGTTCCTGGCCGCCGAGACGCCGGAGCGGCTGCGGGTCACCGCCATCCCGGACGCGCGGCTGGCCGGCGAGCTCGCCGCGGTCCGTGCCCTGGACACCGGCGACACCGAGGCCGCCCTGGCCGCCCTCGACGGCCGGGACGGCGTCGACCCGGAAGCCCTGCACACCCTCGGCGAGCGGGCCGGCTACCGCGTGGCCGTCACCCTGGCGGCCGAGGGCGGTGAGCTGGAGGCGGTCTTCACGCGCCCCAATGTGGCGTTCGGTGCGCTGGACGCACCCAATGTGGCGTTCGGTGCGTTGGACGCACCCAACGCCACATTGGGGCGTTCGGGCGGCCCCGCCTACCGGCCCGTGCGGCAGGCGGGCACGCCCGGCTCGTACGCCAACAACCCCGCCGCCCGGCGCGAAACCGGTGCGCTCGTCGCCTCGCTGCGCGCGCACGTGCGGGACCGGCTGCCGCTGTACATGGTGCCTTCGGCGTTCGTCGTGCTCGACAAGCTCCCGGTGCTCGCCTCCGGCAAGCTGGACCGCAAGGCCCTGCCCAGCCCGGAGCGGTTCACCGCCGGGCCGGGTCGCGCGCCGCACAACCCGGTCGAGCAGCTGCTGTGCGAGATGTTCGCCGACGTCCTCGGCGTGCCGCAGGCGGGCCCGGACGACGACTTCTTCGCCCTGGGCGGGCATTCCCTGCTCGCCACCCGGCTGATCCAGCGGATCCGCACGGCCGTCGGCGCCGAGGTGCCGGTGCGGGCCGTGTTCGACGCCCCGACGCCGGCCGCGCTCGCGGACCACCTCGCCGGGGCCGTCACCGGGACCGAGCGTCGTCCGCTCACCCGCGTCACCGAGCGGCCGGAACGGCTGCCGCTGTCGTTCGCCCAACAGCGGCTGTGGTTCCTGCACGGCCTCGAAGGCGGCTCGGCGACCTACAACGTCCCGCTCATCATGCGGCTGGCCGGGGAACTCGACGTCGACTCGCTGCGCGAAGCGCTCAACGACGTCGTGGCCCGGCACGAGGCCCTGCGGACGGTCTTCCCGGTCGCCGACGGTGTCCCGTACCAGGAGATCCTGCCCGAGCCGACAGTGGAGCTCGCCGTCCGCGAAGTGTCCGATGTGGACTCCGAAGTGGACGTTCTGGTGCGGGGCGTGTTCGACCTCGGCGCCGGGGTCCCGGTGCGCGCGGAACTGCTCACCGACGGCCCGCGGCGGCACGTGCTGGTCCTGGTCGTGCACCACATCGCCGCCGACGGCTGGTCGCTGTCCCCGCTCTGGCGGGACATCGCCGCGGCCTACCGCGCCCGCCGGCACGGCGAAGCTCCACAGTGGACACCGCTGCCGGTCCAGTACGCGGACTACACGCTCTGGCAGCGCGATCTCCTGGCCGTCGAAGAGGAAGCCCAGCTCGCCTACTGGCGGGAGACCCTGGACGGCCTGCCCGAGCGGATCGCGCTCCCGCTCGACCGGCCGCACCCGCCGGTGTCGGCCTACCGCGGCGGGTTCTTCACCTTCACCTGGGACGCCGGGCTCCAGGCCGCCGTCACCGACCTCGCCCGCACCTGCGGGGCCAGCCCGTTCATGGTCGTGCACGCGGGCCTGACCGCACTGCTGTCGCGCCTCGGCGCGGGCACCGACCTCCCGATCGGCACCCCGATCGCCGGCCGCACCGACCCGGCCCTCGACGACCTCGTCGGCTTCTTCGTCAACACCCTGGTCCTGCGCGTGGACACCGGCGGCGACCCGACGTTCCGCGACCTCGTGGCCCGGGTCCGCGAGCGCAGCCTCGACGCCTACGCCCACCAGGACGTCCCCTTCGAGCGCCTGGTCGAGGCGCTCAACCCGGCCCGGTCGCTGGCGCACCACCCGCTGTTCCAGACCATGCTCGCCTGGCAGAACACCCCCGGCACCGGCGTCGAACTGCCCGGCCTGACCGTCACCGAACAACCCGTCGGCACCGGCACGGCCAAGTTCGACCTCTGGTTCTCCTTCACCGAGCGCGCCGACGGCCTGCACGGGCAGGCCGAGTTCAACGCCGAGGTGTTCGACCGCGCGACCGTGACCGGCCTGCTCGACCGCCTGGAGACCCTGCTCCGGCAGGTCGCCGCCGCCCCGGACCGCCGCCTCGGCTCCCTGGACGTGCTCACCGCGGCCGAGCGTGACGGCCTCGAACCGACCTGGTCGGGGGCCGTCGCGGACGTCCCCGCGGTCACCGTGCCCGAACTGTTCGCCGCCCAGGTCGCGCGGACCCCCGGCCACCCCGCGCTGGTCTTCGAGGACGAAGAACTCACCTACGCCGAGCTCGACGCCGTTTCGACCCGCCTCGCCCGTGTGCTCGCCGCGCGGGGAGCCGGGCCCGAGCGCGTGGTCGCCCTGGCGCTGCCCCGCTCGACGCACCTGGTCACGGCGATCCTGGCCGTGCTCAAGACGGGTGCGGCCTACCTGCCGCTCGACCCCGGCTACCCGGCCGACCGCATCGCGTTCATGCTGGAAGACGCCGACCCGGCGCTCGTGCTGGCCGTCGCGGAGACCGCCGTCGAGGGCGCTCTGCTCCTGGACGACCCGGACACCCTGGCCGGAGTCGCGGCCGAGCCCCTCGAAGTCGTCCTCCGCCCCGAGAACCCGGCGTACGTCATCTACACCTCAGGGTCGACCGGCCGGCCGAAGGGGGTCGTCGTCCCGCACGCCGGGATCGTCAACCGGCTGCTCTGGATGCAGGACGCATACGGCCTCACCGCCGAAGACCGGGTGCTGCAGAAGACGCCGTCGAGCTTCGACGTCTCGGTGTGGGAGTTCCTCTGGCCGCTGCTCACCGGCGCCACCGAGGTGCTCGCCCGGCCGGACGGCCACAAGGACCCCGCTTACCTCGCCCGGCTGATCCGCGACCGCGGGATCACGACCGTCCACTTCGTCCCGTCGATGCTCCAGGTCTTCCTCCAGGAACCGGCGGCGCGGGAATGCCCGAGCCTGCGCCGGGTGCTGTGCAGCGGCGAAGCCCTGCCGACGGACGCCATCACGCAGTTCGGGCAGGTCCTCGACGCCGAACTGCACAACCTCTACGGCCCGACCGAAGCCTCGGTCGACGTCACGGCCTGGCACACGTCCACTGAGGACACTTCCGTCCCCATCGGACGTCCGGTGTGGAACACCCGCACCTACGTCCTCGACGCCGCCCTGCGCCCGGTCCCGCCGGGCACGCCCGGCGAGCTGTACCTGGCCGGCGTCCAGCTCGCCCGCGGCTACCTCGGCCGGGCCGGGCTCACCGCCGAACGGTTCGTCGCCGACCCGTTCGGCGCACCCGGCACCCGGATGTACCGCACCGGCGACCTCGCGCGCTTCCGCCCCGACGGCGTCCTCGAGTTCCTCGGCCGCGGCGACGAGCAGATCAAGATCCGCGGCTTCCGCGTCGAACCGGGCGAGATCGCGGCGACCCTGTCCGCGCACGACGACGTCGCCCACGCCGTCGTCGTCGCCCGCGAAGACCGGCCCGGCGACGTCCGGCTGGTCGGGTACGTCGTCCCCGCCGACACCTCCGGGTCCGCCGAGGAGGAGACCGAGCAGGTCGGCGAGTGGCGCGAGCTGTACGACTCGATGTACTCCGGCGACCGCGACGAGTTCGCCGGCTGGAACTCCAGCTACACCGGTGAGCCGATCCCGCGCGCAGAGATGCGGGAGTGGCGCGACGCGATCGTCGGCCGGATCCGCTCACTCCGGCCGAAGCGGGTCCTGGAGATCGGCGTCGGCAGCGGCCTGCTGCTGACCGAACTGGCTCCGGACTGCGAGACCTATTGGGGCACGGACTTCTCCGCCGAGGTCATCGCCGCGCTGGGGGAGCGGGTCGCGGCCGACCCCGCGCTCGCCGGGCGCGTCGAACTGCGCACCGGCGACGCCGCCGACCTCGGCGGCCTGCCGTCCGGGTTCTTCGACACCATCGTGCTCAACTCCGTCGTCCAGTACTTCCCGAGCGGCACGTACCTCCTCGACGTCGTGCGCACGGCACTCGGCCTCCTGGCGCCGGGCGGGGCGCTGTTCGTCGGCGACGTCCGGGACCTGCGGCAGGTCCGGGCGTTCCACACCGCCGTGGCCCGGGCGCGCGGCGGCGACGTCGAACAGCGGCTGCTGCGGGAGAAGGAACTCCTGGTGGCACCGGAGTTCTTCGCCGGTCTCGACGGGGTGGCGGCGGACATCCGGGTCAAGCGCGGCCGGGCGGTCAACGAACTCACCCAGTACCGCTACGACGTCGTCCTGCGCCCCGGCGCGGCCGAGCCGCCGCCGGGGGAGACGCTGATCTGGGACACCGATGTGTCCACAGTGGACGAAGTGATCGTCCGCCGAGCCGACGGCCTGCGCGTCGAAGGCGTCCCGAACGGCCGCACCACCGACGGCGTGGACCCCGAAGACTGGTTCGAGCTGGGTGCGGTCGTCACCTGGTCCGCGACCGGCGACGGCTCGGTCGACGTCCTGTTCACCGGCGACGCGGCCGGGGCGTTCCGGCCCGGCCCGGACCCGGTCCTGAGCTACATCGGCAACCCGCGGCGCTCGCGCCGGAGCACCGCGCTCCCGGCGGACCTGCGGACCTTCGCCGCCGGACGGCTGCCCGAGCACATGGTGCCGTCGGCGATCGTCGTCCTCGACGCGCTGCCGGTGACGGCGAACGGCAAGCTCGACCGCCGCGCCCTGCCCGCCCCGGACGTGAGCGCGCCGGTCTCGGACCGCGAGCCGCGCACCCTCCTCGAACGGCAGCTGTGCGAGCTGTTTGCCGACGTCCTCGGCCTGCCGCGGGTCGGCCCGGACGACAGCTTCTTCGCCCTCGGCGGCCATTCGCTGCTGGCCACCCGGCTGATCGCCCGCGTCCGCACCACTCTCCAGGCCGAGCTCGAGGTGCGGGCGGTGTTCGAGACGCCGACGCCGGCGGGCCTGGCCGGGGTGCTCGCCACCGCCCAGGGGACCGCGCGGCCGCCGCTGGTCGCCACCCGGCGACCGGACCTCGTCCCGCTGTCGGGCGCCCAGCAGCGGCTGTGGTTCCTGCACCACCTCGAAGGACCGTCGGCCACCTACAACGTCCCGCTGATCATGCGCCTGGACGGCGACCTCGACGTCGCCGCGCTGCGCCGGGCGCTCTCGGACGTGGTCGCCCGCCACGAGGCCCTGCGCACCCGGTTCCCCCAGCGCGACGGCGTCCCGTACCAGGACATCCTCCCGGCCGGGGACGTCGAGCTGCCCGTCCGCGAGGTCACCGACCTCGGCGAGGCCCTGACCGGCCTGGTCCGCGGCTCGTTCGACCTGGAACGGCACGCGCCGATGCGCGCCGAACTGCTGCGGATCCATGCCCGCGAGCACGTCTTCGCGCTGGTGTTCCACCACATCGCCTCCGACGGCTGGTCGATGGCCCCGCTGTGGCGCGACATCGCCACGGCCTACGCCGCCCGCCGGGCCGGTGACGTTCCACAGTGGACGCCGTTGCCGGTGCAGTACGCGGACTACACGCTGTGGCAGCAGGATCTCCTCGGCCGCGAAGACGACCCGGACAGCGTGCTGTGCGCCCAGCTCGGCTACTGGCGGGACGCCCTGGCCGGCCTCCCGGACCGGATCGAGCTGCCCCTGGACCGGCCGCACCCGGCGACCGCGACCTTCCGCGGCGAGCTGCACACCTTCACCTGGGACGCCGCACTCCACACCGGCCTGGCCGGCCTGGCCCGCGAGAGCGGCGCGAGCGTGTTCATGGTCGTGCACGCGGCCCTCGCCGCCCTGCTCACCCGGCTCGGCGCCGGGACCGACGTGCCGATCGGCTCGCCCATCGCCGGCCGCACCGACCCGGCCCTGGACGACCTCGTCGGGTTCTTCGTCAACACCCTCGTGCTGCGCGTCGACACCGGCGGCGAGCCGACGTTCCGCGAGCTCCTCGCCCGCGTCCGCGAGCGCAACCTCGACGCTTACGCCCACCAGGACGTGCCGTTCGAGCGCCTGGTCGAGGTGCTCAACCCGGCGCGGTCGCTGTCCTACCACCCGCTGTTCCAGGTGATGATCGCCGGGCAGAACAACGCCCGCGCCGAGGTGACCCTGCCCGGCCTCGCCGTCACCGAGCTCCCGGTGACCACCGGGACGTCGAAGTTCGATCTGTCGATCTCGCTGACCGAACGCGACGCCGGGATCGCCGGCGTCCTGGAGTTCAACGCCGACGTCTTCGACCACGCGAGCGCGGACACGATCCTGCGGCGCCTCGAAGTCCTGCTGCGTGCGGCCCTGGCCGAGCCCGACCGCCCGGTCGGCGCCCTCGACCTCCTCGACGGGGACGAGCGGGACCGGGTGCTCACCGAGTGGGCCGGGTCCCTCGACCCGGCGGGCACCGAGACGTTCCCGGGGATGTTCGCCCGCCGCGTCGCCGAGGCCCCCGATGCGGTGGCGCTGGTATTCGAGGACGTCGAACTCACCTACGCCGAGGTGAACGCCCGCGCGAACCGGCTCGCGCACCTGCTGCTCGACCGCGGCGCCGGGCCGGAGCAGGTGGTCGCGCTGGCCGTGCCGCGGTCGGTGGAGATGATCATCGCCGAGTTGGCGGTGCTCAAGGCCGGGGCCGCTTACCTGCCGATCGACGTCGACTACCCCGGTGACCGGATCGCCTACATGGTCGAGGACGCGGCCCCGGTCTGCGTCGTGACGACCCGGGACGTCGAGGCGAAGCTGCCCGCGTCCCTGCCGCGAATCCTCCTCGACGCGGCGCTCGCCGCAATGTCCACACAGGACCCAAAGGTCACGATCACGCCGGAGAACGCCGCCTACGTGATCTACACGTCCGGCTCGTCCGGGCGGCCCAAGGGCGTCGTCCTCCAGCACTCGGGGGTCGCGAAGCTGGTCGCCACCCAGGTCGAACGGTTCGGCGTCGGCCCGCACAGCCGGGTGCTGCAGTTCGCTTCGCCGAGTTTCGACGTCGCGTTCTGGGACCTCTGCCTCGGCCTGCTCTCGGGCGGCCGCCTGGTGGTCGTCCCGGCCGAGCGGCGGGTCGCGGGGCCGGCGCTCACCGAGTACGCGCACGCCCACGGCGTCGACTTCATGATCCTGCCGCCCGCCCTGCTCGACGCGATGCCGGCGGACCTCGACCTGCCGCGCGACAGCGTGCTGCTCGCCGGCACCGAACGCGTGTCGCCGGAGCTGGTCCGCCGCTGGGCGCCGGGCCGCCGGATGTTCAACGCCTACGGCCCCACCGAGGCGACCACCAACTCGACGCTCGGCGAGAGCGACCCGGCCGAGCTGGCGGACGCGACCGCCGTGCCGATCGGCATCCCCGACCCCGGCACCCGCGCCTACGTGCTCGACGCCGGGCTGCGGCCGGTCCCGCCCGGCGTGGTGGGGGAGTTGTACCTCGCGGGCTCCGGTCTGGCGCGCGGGTACCTCGGGCGGCCGGGGCTGACGGCGGAGCGGTTCGTCGCGGACCCGTTCGGTTCCGGCGGACGTCTCTACCGCACGGGTGACCTGGTGAAATGGCTGCCGGATGGGCGGCTGGTGTTCCTCGGCCGGGCCGACGACCAGGTCAAGATCCGCGGCTACCGGATCGAGCTCGGCGAGATCGAGTCCGTGCTCGCCGAGCACCCGGCCGTCGGGCAGACCGTCGTCGTCGCCCAGGACGGGCGGCTCATCGCCTACGCCGTGCCCTCGGCCGGGCGGGACGAAGACGCCGAACGGGAGCACGTCGGCGAGTGGCGCGAGCTGCACGAGAACGTCTTCACCGAAGCCGCGTCCGGCGGCCTCGAAGAGAACTTCACCGGCTGGAACTCCAGCTACGACGGCTCCGAAATCCCGCTCGGCGAGATGCGCGAGTGGCACGCGGCCACGATCGAGCGGATCCGCTCGCTGCGGCCGAAGCGGGTGCTGGAGATCGGCGTCGGCAGCGGCCTGATCCTGTCCCGGATCGCGCCGGACGCCGAAGAGTACTGGGGCGTCGACCTGTCCGAGAAGGCCATCGCCAACCTGCGGCGCGAACTCGCGGCGACACCTTTCGCGAGCAAGGTCCACCTGGCCGCGCGGCCCGCCCACGACCTCGGCGAGCTGCCGGAGTTCGACACGGTGATCATCAACTCGGTCGCCCAGTACTTCCCGAGCGTCGGCTACCTCGCCGAAGTCCTTCGCACGGCCGCGGCGCACGTCCGGCCGGGCGGGGTGATCTTCCTCGGCGACATCCGGAACCTGCGCTCGCTGCGGGCGTTCCGGACGGCGACCGAGCTGCGCCACGGCCGCCGCGACGTCGCCGCGGTGGACCAGGCGATCGCCCGGGAAGGTGAGCTGGTCCTGGACCCGGACTTCTTCACGGCCCTGGACCTCGACGGCTTCGACGACGTCGACCTGTGGGTCAAGCGCGGTCACGCTCACAACGAGCTGACCCGCCACCGCTACGACGTCGTCCTGCGGAGGGTCCCGCGGCCCGACGCGCCCGAAGAGCTGGTCGTCGGATTCGACGAGCTGGAGCAGGCCTTGGCGGCCCGTCCGGCCCGGCTGCGCGTGACCGGTGTGCCGAACGCCCGGCTGTCCGGGGAACTCGCCGCCGTCGCCGCGCTGGCCGCGGGCGACGCCGGGACCGCACTGTCCTCTTTGGAGCGGCGAGATGGCGTGGACCCCGAAATGCTGCACGAACTCGGCGAGCGGCACGGCTACCGCGTGGACGCGACCCTCACCGCGGACGAGGGCGCGCTGGAAGCCGTGTTCACGACCGGGTCGCCGCAGCGGGTTTACCGCGGCCGCCCGACCCGGGTCCCCCTGGAAGCGCTGGGCAACCACCCGGCCGGGCAGCGGGACACGAACGCGCTGGTGACGGCCCTGCGGGCGCACGTCCGCGACCGGCTGCCGCAGTACATGGTGCCGTCGGCGTTCGTGCTCCTCGACCGGCTCCCGCTGCTGGCCTCCGGCAAACTCGACCGGCGCGCCCTGCCGAGCCCGGACCAGCAGGCGGCCACCACCGGCCGGGCCCCGCGGACACCGGTCGAAGAAGTCCTGTGCGGGCTGTTCGCCGAGGTCCTCGACACGGCGTCGATCGGCGTCGACGACGACTTCTTCGCCCTCGGCGGGCATTCGCTGATGGCGACCCGCCTGGTCGCCCGGCTGCGCGCGGTCTTCGGCGTCGAACTGCAGGTGCGGTCGGTGTTCGAGACACCGACGGTCGCCGGGCTCGCTGCCCTGCTGGCCGGCGCGGACGCCGGACAAGCCCGGCCCGCCCTGGTGCGCGCCGACCCGCGGCCGGACGTGCTGCCGCTGTCGTTCGCCCAGCAGCGGCTGTGGTTCCTGCACCGCCTGGAAGGCCCGTCGGCGACGTACAACATGCCGGCGGCGGTCCGGCTGACCGGCGACCTCGACGTCGACGCGCTGCGCACGGCGCTGTCCGACGTCGTCGAGCGCCACGAAGCCCTCCGCACGGTCTTCCCGGAGATCGACGGAGAAGCCCGGCAGCTCGTCCTCGCCGACGTCTCAGTCCCGCTGCCGGTCCGTGCGGTCACCGAAGCCACGCTCGCCGACGCGGTGTCCGAAGCGGCGGGCACGGTCTTCGAGCTGGAGTCGGAGCTTCCGCTGCGGGCGCAGCTGCTGCGCCTGGGGGCCCGGGAGCACGTCCTGGTGCTGGTGTTCCACCACATCGCCTCCGACGGCTGGTCGACCGCGCCGCTGTGGCGGGACCTCGCGACGGCCTACACCGCCCGGTGCGCCGGCGGACGTCCACAATGGACGCCGTTGCCGGTGCAGTACGCGGACTACACGCTCTGGCAGCGGGACGTCCTCGGCGAGCCGGTGATCGAACCCCAGCTGGCCTACTGGCGCGAAGCCCTCGCGGGCCTGCCCGAACGGATCGAACTGCCCACCGACCGGCCGCACCCGGCGGAAGCGTCCTACCGGGGCGAGCAGTTCGCCTTCGGCTGGGACGCCGGGCTCCACAGCGGACTGGTCGAGCTGGCCCGCGCCTGCGGGGCCAGCGTGTTCATGGTCGTGCACGCCGGGCTCACCGCGGTGCTCACCCGGCTCGGCGCGGGCACCGACATCCCGCTCGGCACGTCCATCGCCGGGCGCACCGACGCCGCCCTCGACGACCTCGTCGGGTTCTTCGTCAACACCCTGGTCCTGCGCGTGGACACGAGCGGCGACCCGTCGTTCCGCGACCTCGTGGCCCGGGTGCGGGACCGCAGCCTCGACGCCTACGCCCACCAGGACGTGCCGTTCGAACGCCTGGTCGAGACGCTCAACCCGGTCCGGTCCCTCGCCTACCACCCGCTGTTCCAGACGATGCTGGCCTGGCAGAACAACGCCGTCGCCGACCTCGCGCTGCCGGGTCTGGCCGTCGCGGAAGAACCGGTCCGGACCGGTACCGCGCGCGCCGACCTGACGTTCTTCGTCGGCGAGCGGCCCGGGCACCAGGCCGGCATCCGCGGCACGGCGGAGTACAACAGCGACGTCTTCGACCGCGCGAGCGTCGAGGCGCTCCTGGAACGGCTGCGGACGCTCCTGACGGCGGTGGTGGCCGACCCGGACACCCGGATCGGCGCTGTCGACCTGCTCACCGCCGCCGAACACGACCAGCTCGCCGCCGACCCCGCGACCCCGCTGCCCGCGGAGACGACCGCCGAGCTGTTCGCCGCCCAGGTCGCCCGGACGCCGGACGCCCTCGCCTTGACGTTCGGCCCTGAGCGGCTCAGCTATGCCGAGCTGGATACGCGGGCCACGACCCTCGCCCGGGCGCTGCTCGCGCGGGGCGCGGGGCCGGAACGCGTGGTGGCGGTCGCGCTGCCGCGCTCGGTGGACCTGGTCGTCGCACTCCTGGCGGTGCTCAAGACCGGCGCCGCCTACCTGCCCTTGGACCTCAACCACCCGGCCGAGCGCATCGAGCTGATGCTCACCGACGCGGCCCCGCACCTGGTCGTCGCCGAAGACGGCCTCCGCTCAGGGGTCGTGAGTGATAATGAGGGTTCTAACCCGACTTACCACTCACGACCAGCCACGGCAGACAACCTGGCGTACGTGATCTTCACCTCCGGCTCCACCGGACGCCCGAAGGCCGTCGCCGGAACCCAGCGGGCGCTGGCCAACCGGCTGCACTGGGGCCGGGACCTCGTGCGGGGCGTGCGCGTGGCCAAGAGTGCGCTGACGTTCATCGACGGTTCCACCGAGCTGCTCGGCGGCCTCGTCGCGGGCGATCCGGTGGTCCTCGCCGACGACACCACCGCCACCGACCCCCTGGCACTGGCCGGCTTCGTCCGCGAGTCCGGTTCGCAGGTGCTCACCGTCGTCTCGAGCCTCCTCGACACCTTCGCCGAGGACGCCCCGGCGGGCGCGTTCGACACGGTGACCACCTGGATCACCAGCGGCGAACCGCTGTCCGACGCCCTGGCCGCGAAGGTCGCGGCCCGGTGGCCGTCGGCGAAACTGGTCAACCTCTACGGCTGCTCGGAAGTCGCCGGCGACAGCCTGGCCCAGGTCTGCGGCCCGGTGGCCATCGGGCGGCCGGTCGCGAACACCCGCGCGTACGTCCTCGACGCGGCGTTGCGGCCGGTGCCGCCGGGTGTCCGTGGCGAGCTGTACCTCGCCGGCGCCGGCGTCGCGCGGGGCTACCTCGGCCGGCCCGCGCTCACCGCCGAACGGTTCGTCGCCTCGCCGTTCGAACCGGGGGAGCGGATGTACCGCACCGGCGACCTGGTCCGCCGCCGCGCCGACGGGGCCCTGGACTTCCTCGGCCGCGCCGATCAGCAGATCAAGATCCGCGGCTTCCGCGTCGAACCCGGCGAAGTCGAGGCCGTGCTGACGACCGACGCCGCGGTGGCGCGCGCGGTCGTGATCGCCCGGGAGAACCGGCTGATCGCCTACGTTTCGCCCTCGGGTGACCCGGTCGCGCTGCGGGCGCTGCTCGCCGGGCGGCTGCCGGAGCACCTGGTGCCGTCGGCGATCGTCGTCCTGCCCGAACTGCCGGTGAACGCCAACGGCAAGCTCGACCGCGCCGCGCTGCCCGACCCGGAGGTCCGCGCGTCCGGACGGCTCGCCCGGACCCCGGCCGAGCAGGCGCTGTGCGAGCTGTTCGCCGACGTCCTCGGCGTGCCGTCGGTCGGCCCGGACGACGGGTTCTTCACTCTCGGCGGCCATTCGCTGCTGGCGACCCGGCTGGTCAGCCGGATCCGCGCGCTGCTCGGCGTCGAAGTGCCGATCCGGGCGGTGTTCGACGCGTCGACCCCGGCTCGGCTCGCCGAAGCCTTGGACCCCGGGCGGGGCCGTCGCCCGGCGCTGGTCCCGGCCGCGCGCCCGGACGTCCTGCCGCTCTCGTTCGCGCAGCAGCGGCTGTGGTTCCTCGACCGCCTCGACGGGCCGTCCGCGACCTACAACATCCCGTGGGCGTGGGACCTGACCGGCCCGGTCGACGTCGACGCGCTGCGGGCCGCGCTGGGTGACGTCGTGGCGCGTCACGAGGTCCTCCGGACGCTCCTGGTCGAAGAGCAGGGCACGCCCCGGCAGGTCGTCCTCGGCGAGGCCGTCCCGGTGCTGGTCACCGAGACGGCGGCCGACCTCGGCGAGCGCGTCGCCGCGGCGGCGTCGTACTGCTTCACCCTGGACGCCGAAATCCCGATCCGGGCCACGCTCGTCTCGGCCGGACCGGACCGGCACGTGCTGGTGCTGCTGGTGCACCACATCGCGGGTGACGGCTGGTCGCTGCCGCCGCTGAAGCGGGACCTCGACACCGCCTACGCGGCCCGGCTGCGCGGTGAGCGTCCACAGTGGACGCCGTTGCCGGTGCAGTACGCCGACTACACGCTGTGGCAGCGGGAGATGTTCGGCCGCGCCGACGACCCGGACAGCCTCCTCGGCCGGCAGGCCGCGTTCTGGCGGGACACCCTCGCAGGCATCCCCGACGAGCTGCCCCTCCCGGCCGACCGGCCACGCCCGGCGCGGTCGACCAACCGCGGTGCCGCCGTGCCGTTCACCGTGCCCGCGTCCGTCCACAAGGGACTGCGGGAACTGGCCCACCGCAGCGACACGAGCACGTTCATGGTCCTGCAAGCGGTGCTGGCCGCGTTGCTGACCCGGCTCGGCGCGGGCACCGACATCCCCCTGGGGACGCCGGTGGCCGGCCGGTCCGACCACGCCCTGGAGGAGCTCGCCGGGTTCTTCGTCAACACCCTCGTGCTGCGGACCGACACCGGCGGCGACCCGACGTTCCGGCAGCTGCTGGACCGCGTCCGGGAGGCCGACCTGGCGGCCTACGCCCACCAGGACCTGCCGTTCGAGCACCTCGTCGAGCTGCTCAACCCGCCGCGGTCGCTGTCCCGGCACCCGCTGTTCCAGGTCATGCTCGCGGTCTACCACGCGGGTGCGGAGCCGGAACGGCTGCTCGGGCTGCCCGCGGCCCACCGGGACACCGGGCTGCGGCAGGCCAAGTTCGACCTGTCGTTCGACCTGGTCGAGACGCCCGAGGGCATCGACGGCGACCTCGAATACAGCCTCGACCTCTTCGACGAGCCGACCGCCCGGACGCTCACCGAGCGCCTGGTGCGGGTGATGGCGGCGGTCGTCGCCGACCCGGACCGGCCGCTGAGCCGCCTCGACGTCCTCGACGCTCCGGAGCGGGACCGCATCCTGCGGGACTGGGGTGCCGGGGCGCCGCTGACCCTCTCCGCGCCGACGGTCGTCGACCGGCTGGCGGCCCAGGTGGCGGCGACCCCGGACGCGACCGCGCTGAGCGACGCGTCGTCGAGCGTGACGTTCGCGGAGTTCGCCGCGCGGACCGACCGCCTCGCCCGGTGGCTCGCGTCGCAGGGCGCGGGGCCGGAGAAGGTCGTGGCGCTCGTGCTGCCGCGGTCGGCGGCGGTGGTCGAGGCGATCTTCGGCGTGTTCAAGACGGGCGCGGCCTACCTGCCGGTGGACCCGGACCAGCCGGCCGACCGGATCTCGGCGATCCTCGCCGACGCGGCTCCCGCACTGGTCCTCACCAGCCGTTCGCTTGCTTCGGCCGTCCCCGGTGCGCTGTGCGTCGAGGACATTGTGGACAGTGACGCCGCGCTCACCCCGCCGTCGCCCGCGAACCCGGCGTACGTGCTCTACACGTCCGGCTCGACGGGCAAGCCCAAGGGCGTGGTCATCCCGCATTCGGGGCTGGTCAACCTGTTCCACAGCCACCGCGAGACGCTCTACCGCCCGGCCGTCGCCGCGGCGGGGGGACGGCGGCTGCGCATCGGGCACGCGTGGGCGTTCTTCTTCGACGCCTCCTGGCAGCCGCAGCTGTGGCTGCTCGACGGGCACGAAGTGCACGTCGTCGACGACGACACCCGCCGCGACCCCGCGCGGCTGGCGGCGGTGGTGCGCGAGCGCGCGCTCGACTTCCTCGAACTCACGCCGTCGCACTTCGCGCAGCTGGCCGCGGCCGGGGTGATCGCGGACGGCCGGTGCGCGCTCGGCGTGGTCGGCGTCGGCGGTGAAGCGGTCTCGCAGACGTTGTGGGAGACGCTGTCGTCGATGCCGGGCACGGAGGCGTACAACCTCTACGGCCCCACCGAGGCCACGGTGGACGCGCTGGTCGGCCGCTTCGGCGACGCCGACCGGCCGGTGGTCGGCCGTCCGGTGCACAACACCCGCGCGTACGTCCTCGACGGCGGCCTCGCGCCGGTGCCCGCCGGGGTGCCCGGCGAGCTGTACCTCGCCGGCGCCGGGCTGGCCCGCGGCTACCACGGGCGTCCCGGGCTCACCGCCGAACGGTTCGTCGCCTCGCCGTTCCGGCCGGGGGAGCGGATGTACCGCACCGGCGACCTGGTGCGCTGGCGGCCGGACGGGCAGCTGGAGTACCTCGGCCGCACCGACGACCAGGTCAAGCTCCGCGGGTTCCGGATCGAGCCCGGCGAGATCGAGACGGCCCTGACCCGGCACGAGGACGTCTCGCAGGCCCTGGTTCTCGTCCGCGACGAACGGCTGATCGCCTACACGACCCCGGGGACCGCGGATCCGGTGCGGTTGCGGGAGTTCCTCGCCCGGACGCTGCCGGAGTACATGGTGCCCGCGGCGATCGTCCCCCTCGACGCGTTCCCCGTGACCCCCAACGGGAAGCTGGACCGGGCGGCCTTGCCGGTGCCCGAGTTCGAAACCCGCGGCCGGGCCCCCGAAACGGCCACGGAGAAGGCGCTCTGCGAGATCTTCGCGGAGGTCCTGGACGTCGCCGCCGTCGGCGCCGACGACGACCTGTTCACCCTCGGCGGCCACTCGATGCTGCTGGTGGTCCTGCGCAACCGGATCACCGAGCGGCTCGGGACCGATCTGCCGATCGCCGAGTTCTTCCGCACCCCCACCGCGGCCGGACTGGCCGCGCTGGTGCATCCGGGGCTTCGCCCCGGGCCGGGGGCTCCGCCACCCGGAACCCCCGAAAAGAAGCTGTTGACCTACGACACGGAGTAAATGTGCACCGCACCCTGATGAACGCCAAGATCCACCGCGCCACCGTCACCCAGGCCGACCTGCACTACGTCGGCTCGCTGACCATCGACGCGGACCTGATGGCCGCCGCGGACATCGTCGAGGGGGAGCAGGTCCAGGTCGTCGACATCACCAACGGCGCCCGGCTGGAGACCTACGCCATCACCGGCGAGCCCGGGTCCGGGGTGATCGGCGTCAACGGCGCCGCGGCGCACCTCGTGCACCCCGGCGACCTCGTCATCATCATCACCTACGCGCAGGTGGAGGAGGCCGAGCGCGCCGGGCACCGGCCGCGGGTGGTGCACGTCGACGCGGACAACCGGCAGGTCCACCTCGGACACGACCCCGCCGAACCGGTGCCGGGAGCGGAAGCGCAGCTTTCGGGCCGTGGGCGCTGACACAGTTGCTTTTGCGAGGCTTACCTAAATAAGGTATGCCTAAGTTACTGGTCTGCGAGAGGTGCTCATGTCCTTGTTCCCAGCCGCCGGGCTCAGCCGGCGTGGTTTCCTGATCGGCGCGGGCGGCGTCGCGGCTGCCGCGGCCCTCACCGCGTGCGGCAGCGGCGACGACAAGCAGGCGGCCGGCGCCTCCGGCCCGTGGGAGTTCACCGACGACCGCGGCCAGAAGGCCGCGCGCGACCAGCGTCCGGCGCGGGTGGTGGCCTACGCCAGCTCGGCCGCCGCGCTGTGGGACTACGGCGTCCGCCCGGTCGGCGTGTTCGGCCCGCAGAAGAAGGCCGACGGCGGCAAGGAGATCCAGGCCGGCAACATCGACCTCAACGCCGTCACCTCGATCGGCAACGCCTGGGACGACTTCAGCATGGAGAAGTTCGCCGCGCTGAAGCCGGACCTGGTCGTCACCGGCCTGACCGGCACCAAGCCGACGGACATGTGGGTGCTCACCGACGACCTCGGCCCCAAGGTGCAGCAGGTCGCGCCGATCGTCGCGCTCTCGGAGTACAAGGTCACGCTGCCCAAGGTGATCGAGCGCTACTCGCAGCTGGCCGTTGCGCTGGGCGGCGACGCGAACTCGGAAACCATGAAGAAGGCCAAGGAGGACTTCGACAAGGCGTCCGAAGACCTGCGCGCGGCGGCCAAGGAAAAGGCCGGCCTCAAGGTCCTGGTGCTCTACGGCGACAAGGACGGCCTGTACATCGCGAAGCCGGACTTCTTCGCCGACCTCGCGTACTACCGCGAGCTCGGCCTGGACATCGTCTCCGGCGGCGGCAGCGAGGACTACTGGGAGCAGCTGTCCTGGGAGCAGGCGGGCAAGTACCCGGCCGACCTGATCCTGACCGACTCGCGTTCGTACGCGCTGCCGCGGGCCCAGATGACGCAGTTCCCCACCTGGAACCAGCTGCCCGCGGTCAAGGCGAACCAGCTCGGCGACTGGTCGGCCGAGCCGCGCTTCAACCACCTGCTCGCCACGCCGGTCATCCAGCAGCTGACCGCGCTGGTGAAGGGTGCCCGCACGGACATCACCGCCTGAGGAGGCCCGCGATGACCAACCCGTTCGAAGACCCGTCGGCGACGTACCTGGTCCTGGTGAACGCCGAGAACCAGCACAGCCTGTGGCCGGAGTTCGCGGACGTCCCGGCCGGCTGGACGGTCGCCTTCGGCCCGTCGTCCCGCCAGGAGTGCCTGGACCACGTGGAAGCGAACTGGACGGACATGCGCCCGAAGTCCCTGGCCGACGCCATGGACGCCTGACCACCCTCCAGCACGGCACGCCGGAAGCCCATTCGGCTTCCGGCGTGCCGTCCATTCAGCCCTGGCGCATTCAATTCGGTATCCCCCGGTCTGTCCGGATCGCTATCGTCCGCCGGGTGAAAATCACTTCGCGCATCTTCGCCGTCATCGCGGCCGCAGCGGCACTGGGATGGGGAGTCACCGCTCCCGCGATGGCCGAAACCAATCAGACGCTCGAAATCAAGAACGTCGCCCTGGGCAAATGCCTCGGTGTCGGGGCGCCGACCTATGCCTGGCTGACGGTGGAAACCTGCACCGGGGCGCAAACCCAGCAGTGGGAGCGGATTCCGGTGGACGGGGACAAGGTGATCCTCCGCAACCTCGGTGACCGCACCTGCGTCAAGGGGATGAACAATGTCGTCCGCTTCGAATGCGACGACGAGGACGAAGACCAGTACTGGGTGCTCGGCGGCGAGAAGCTGACGCACGCCAAGACGGGCCGGGTGGCCGACACCGTCCTGTACGACAACTTCGGCGTGTTCCTGAACGACGCGGGCCGCAGCGACTACCAGCGGTGGCAGGTCAGGGTCACCGGGACCGCGCCGGCCCCGCCGCCGGACACCACCGGCCAGGTCGTCCAGGTCAAGAGCGTGTCGGAGCGCAAGTGCGCCGAGGCCAGTGGCACCGCCGTGAAGCAGGCCGACTGCGCCGCCGCGGTGGCACAGAAGTTCCAGCGGGTCGAGCTCGGCGAAGGCGTGACCCAGCTGCGCAACCTCGCGACCGGCACCTGCCTGCGCACCGGGTCGTCCGGATCGCCCCGCGTCGACCTGGTGAGTGCCTGTGCCGCGGACGACCCGGCGCAGCAGTGGCGGATCGAGCCGGACCTGATCGGCACGGTCCGGGTGCGCAACGTCGCCAGCGGCAATTACCTCATTCCGAGCGGAAGCGGCACCATCTCGACCTCCGCGCGCACGTCCCTGGCGAACTGGCAGAAGTGGAGCCTGACCGCCGCCTGATCCGACCCGCGGTGCCGGCCGGGGCCGGCCGGCACCGGCGTCAGGCGCGCTGCCCGGACCAGGCCGCCCACAGCTTCGCGTACCGGCCGCCGGCGGCGACCAGGTCGTCGTGGGTTCCGGACTCCACGACCGCACCCTCGTCGAGGACCACGATCCGGTCGGACGCCGCCGCCTGGGTGAGGCGGTGGGCCACCACCAGCGCCGTGCGTCCCTCCAGGGCCGCCGCGGCCGCCGACTCCAGGACCTTCGAGCCCGCGCTGCCCGCCTCCGCCGTGGCCTCGTCGAGGATCGCGATCGGCGGGTCCGCCAGCACCAGCCGTACCAGCGCCAATTGCTGCGCCTGCGTCACCGTCAGCTGGTGACCGCCTTCGCCGACGACCGTCGCCAGCCCGTCCGGCAGCGACGAGACCCACGTCAGCGCCCCCACCTTGGCCAGCGCCTCCCGCAGTTCGGCGTCCGTCGCCTCCGGGCGGGCCAGCCGCAGGTCGTCGGCCAGCGTCCCCGCGAAGACGTGGACCTCCTGGCTGATCAGCCCGACGGTCCGCCGGGTGGCTTCCGGCCCCAGCTCGTCCAAGGACACGCCGCCGAGCGTCACCGAGCCCGCGTCCGGGCGGTGGATGCCGGCGATCAGCTTGGCCAGCGTCGTCTTCCCGGCTCCGCTCGCGCCGACCAGCGCCACCCGTTCCCCGGGCGCGACGCCGAGGTCGACGTCGCGCAGCACCGGGTGTCCGTCCACATAGGAGTAACCGATCCCCGCCGTCTTCACCGAAGCGTCGACCGGCCGGGACGGCTGCGCGGGGGAGGCTTCGGCGGGCAGATCCGCGACGCCGATCAGCCGCGCGAGGCTGGCCGCGGCCGCCTGCGCGTCGTCGACCAGCGCCAGCGCCGTCGTGATCGGCCCGAACAGGCTGTGGAAGTACAGGGCCGCGGCCGTCGCGACACCGACGGTCACCGCGTCCGCGCCCACCAGCACGAACCCGAGCGCCAGCACGGCCGACAGCCCGATGAACTCCGCCAGGTTGAGCCGCGCGTAGAACCGCGTGACCAGGCGGATGCCCTGCAGCGCCAGCGACACCGCCGCGTCGGACCGCTCGCGGACCCGGTTCAGGTGCGTGTCCGCGAGCCGGAACGCCCGGACCGTCTTCGCGCCGCCGATGGTGTCCAGCAGCTGCTGCTGTTGCGTCCCGACCGCCTCGCGCTGCGCGGCGTACAACGGCTTCGCGCGCGGCACGTACCAGCGCACGGTCCACAGCTGGACCGGCACGGCCAGGAGCGCGGCCAGCAGGAACCGCCAGTCCAGCACGGCCAGCGCCCCGAGGGTCAGCACGACCGTCAGCACCGACCGGCCCAGCTCGGGCAGGGCCTGCCGGACGCCCTCGGCGACCACCGAGACGTCGTTCGTCACGCGGGCGGTGAGGTCGCCGGACCCGGCGCGTTCGAGCTGTTCGAGCGGCAGGCCGAGGGCGCGTTCGACGAACCGTTCGCGCAGCTCGGCCAGGATCGTCTCGCCCAGCCGCGCCACCAGCGACACGCCGATCGCCGTCGCCACTGCCTGCGCCACCGCGACGAGCACCAGCCCCACCACCGGCGTGACGAGTTCCGCGGCCGGGCGGTGCGTCGCGACCAGGTCGACGACCCGGCCGAGCAGCGGCGCGGTCAGCAGGCCGATCGCCGTGGCCGCGAACAGCATCGTGAACGCGGCCGCCGCGTGGCCCTTCGCCCGGCCGATGAGCTCGCCGAGGACGGCGCGGATCCGCCGTCCGTCGGCCACGGGCAGGAGTTCGCGGGTCATGACAGCACCGCCGCTCGGTAGTCGGGACGGCCGGCCAGCTCGGCGTGACTGCCTTCGCCCGCGACCCGCCCGTCGTCGAGCAGGACGACGCGGTCGGTGGCGGCCAGCAGCGCCGGGCTGGTGGTGACGAGGATGGTGGTGCGGCCGCGCCGCAGGCCGGCGAGCCCCGCGGCGATCCGGGCCTCGGTGACGGTGTCGACGGCGGTCGTCGGGTCGTGCAGCACCAGCACCGGCGCGTCGGCGGCGAGCGCCCGGGCGAGCGCGACCCGCTGCCGCTGCCCGCCCGAGAGCGACCGCCCGCGTTCGGTGACGGCGGTCGCGACGCCGTCGGGCAGCGCGCTCGCCACCTCGTCCACGGCGGCCGCGGTCATCGCTTCGGCGGTCTTCGGGCCGGTCTCGATGTTCTCGGCGACCGTGCCGGCGAACAGGTCCGCGTCGTGCGCGGCGACCAGCACCACCTCGCGCACCCGACTCGGGTCCACAGTGGACAGGTCCACCGAGTCGACCGAGACCGAGCCGCCCGCGGGATCGGCGGCGCGGCCCAGGCAGTCGAGGAGGTCCGTCGCGGCGGCCGGGTCGGTGGCCACCACGCCGAGCAGCTCGCCCGGCCGTACTTCGAAGCCGACGTCCCGCAGGGCACCGCGGTTCAGCGCGGACAGCTTGACGTGCCCGGCCGCCGGCACCGGCAGCGTCGCGTCCCCGGCGCCGACGGCGGGCGGCGCGTTCAGCACGTCGGCGATGCGGGCGGCCGACGCGCGGCCCTGCGCGAGTTCGCCGTTGACCCACGAGAAGATCGAGAACGGCGTGATCAGGTACTGCGCGAGCCCGACCGCGGCGACCAGGTCGCCGACGCTGATCTCACCCGCCGCGGCGAGGTTGCCGCCGACCAGGGCGACCACGGCGATGAAGATGCCGGTGAGCGCCAGCAGCGCGCCGTTGTGCCAGGCCTGGGCGCGGGCCGCGCGCAGGGTCGCCCGCAGCGAGTCCTGGCTGGTCCGGCGGTAGCGGTCGACGGCGGCGCGTTCGGCGCCGACGCCCTTCAGCACCCGCAGCCCGGCGACGAGGTCGGTGGCGACGCCCGAGGCGAACGCCGAGCGCTCCTGCTCGGCTTCGCTGCGGCGCTCCAGGGGCTTGCCGATGAGGTGCGCGAGATACAGCATCGGCGGCGTGCCCAGCAGCACGAGCAGGCCGAGCGGCAGCGACATGGTGAGCAGCGCGACGGCGCTGACCAGCAGCCCGGCCAGGCCGGCGACGCCGAAGGGGAGGACGCCGTTGACGGTGCCGACGCGCTTGGCGTCCGACGTCCCGATGCTCACCAGCTCCCCGGCGAGCGTGCCGGAATCGGCGACGCCGCCGGGGTGCAGCACGCGGCGACCGACGTCGAGGCGCAGGTCGTGGGCCGCGCGCTCGGCGGCCCGTTCGCCGAAGCGGGCTCCGAGCCGGTAGCTGGTGGACAGCGCGGCGAAGAGCACGCCCAGGACGGCCAGCCAGCTCAGCAGCGTGCCGATCGAGCCGCCCGCGACGGCCTGGTCGATGACCACGCCGATCACCACCGGGACCAGTGCTTCGCCGCCTTGGTGGGCCGCGGTCAGCAGCGCGGCGAGCGCCACCGATCGTCGTTGCCCGGCGATCGACCGGCGGAGGACCTGCCGTCCCGTCGTGCGCACCCGCGCCTCCCTCTCCAGAGCTGGGATAGGTAAGGCTAGTCTAAGTAAAGGAGTTACGGGAAAACGGTCGGCTTCGTCTCATTGCGCGATTCGGTCGCCGGTTCGCCGAACCGGGCCAGCGCGAGCGCGGCCGGCACGGCGAGGGCGAACCCGGCGACGGCGACGAGCGCGAAGCCGGGCCGGGTGCGGTCGCCGAGGGCGAGCACGCCGACCAGGGACGGGAAGACCGTCTCGCCGAGCACCATCATCGCGGTCGAAGTCGTGACGCTGCCGCGCTGCAACGCCGTCGCGTAGAACAGCATCGCCATCCCGCCGGCGATCGCGACGGTGTAGGTGGCCAGGTCGGTGAGCAGGTCGAGCGGGGCGAGGCTGGGGATGATCCGGCCGGCGATGGCGACGACGCCGAAGCACAGGCCGGCGACGAGTCCGAGCGCCGGGGTCCGGATCCGGCGGCTCGCCTTGCCCGCGGCGATCCCGGCCACGGCGAGCACGGCGACCGCGCCCACCAGGCCGAGGCGGAAGCCGAGCCCGACGGGGTCCGAGCCCTCGCTTTCGGCGGCGGTGCCGAGCAGGGCAAGCCCGGCGCACACGACCACGACGGCCGCCCACTCCTTCTTGCCGAGCCGCACGCCGAGGAACCGCGCGGCGACGGCGGTCACGGCGAGGCTCGCGGCCAGCGCGGCCTGAACGACGAACAGGGGCAGGACGTGCAGGGCCGCGATCTGCGCGACGAACCCGAGGACGTCGAGGGAGAGGCCGAGCACGAACTTCCACTGGCCGAGCACGCGGACCAGCAGTTTGGGGTCGACGCCGTCGGCCCCGGTGTCGGTCGCGCGGGCGGCGACCGACTGCATCACCGAAGCCACGCCGTACGCGCATGCCGCGCCGAGGGCGCAGAGCAGTCCCCACCACATGCCGGTCACTCTATTTTGTCGGACCCGTGGGGTACGGTGCGGCTATGTCGAACACGAGTTCGAAGACGCACCGCCAGTGGCCCGCCCCGCTGGCGGCCGACGAGCTGCGTCTGCTGCTGGACTTCCTGCAGTTCCTCCGCGCGACGGCGGTGAACAAGCTGGCGGGGCTGACGGCGGTGCAGGCCTCGGCGACCCCGTTGCCCGCGTCGCCCCGGATGAGTGCGCTGGGGGTGGTGAAGCACCTGACGGCGGTCGAGCGCTGGTGGCTGGCGATCGAGGCGGGCGGGGCGGACCTGCCCTCGCTGTGGGCGGGCAGCCCGGACCCGAGCTGGGACGTCGGCCCGGACGACACGCCGGCCGCGGTGGTGGCGGCGTACAAGGCGGAGTGGGCACGGGTGGAGAAGGCGCTACGCGGGCTGGGCCCGGACGACCGGACACGGCGGCGGTCGGAGTTCACGGTGCGCTGGGTGGTGGCGCACGTCGTGCAGGAGACGGCGCGGCACGTGGGGCACCTGGACGTGCTGCGCGAACTGGCCGACGGAGAGGTGGGGGAGTGATCCGACGGTGAGGTGGCGGAGCGATCCGCGCGGGAAATCCGGGTGACAGGCGCGGCTATCCTGGACCCGTGGCCGTCGTTGCGGAATACCGCCGATTTACCGGCCCCCTGGCCCGTTCCGGGCGCCAGCGGGGGTCCGGTGCCATGACCGCAGCCTGAACCGCCGCCGGGTGTCCGGGCCAGGGGGACCCACGTCCTCAGCCGTCCCGAGCCCGGAGGTTCCGTCATGCCCGAAACACTCACCCCCGCCCAGCTCGCGCGCGATCTCGCCGTCCGCGACCTCACCGACCCGGCCGGCGGCCCCCATGCCGTCCGGCTCGTCGTCGACCAGGCCGTCGAGGCGCTCGCCGGCCGGTGGCCGTGCGCTGTCCGGCGATGGCCGGGCGAGCGCATCGTCACCGTGGCCGACAACTACGACAACCTCGGCTACGACCCGGCCGACGTCACGCGCGACGCCCGTTACACCCGGTACGTCGACACCGAGCACGTCCTGCGCAGCCACGCCACCGCCCTCGTCCCCGCCGCGCTGCGAGACCTGGCCGCGAACCCGGCCGACGACGTCCTGCTCGTGTGTCCCGGCCTCGTCTACCGCCGCGACAGCATCGACCGGCTGCACAGCGGCACGCCGCACCAGCTCGACCTCTGGCGGATCGTCCGCGGGACCGTCACCCGGGCCGACCTCGAGGACATGGTCGCCGCCCTCGTGCCGGGCCTGCGGTGGCGGCTCGAACCGCGCCGCCATCCGTACACAGTGGACGGTGCGCAGCTCGACGTCGAGCACGACGGGCGCTGGGTCGAGGTCGCCGAGTGCGGCCTCGCCCACCCCGCCGTCCTCGCGCGGGCGGGGCTCAGGGACGGCTGGTCCGGCCTGGCACTCGGCCTGGGTCTCGACCGGATGGTCATGCTGCGCAAGGGCATCCCGGACATCCGGCTGCTGCGCTCCACCGAGCCGGCCGTCGCCGCCCAGCTGACGGACCTCGCGCCCTACCGGCCGGTCTCCGCGCTGCCGCCGGTGCGCCGCGACCTGTCGATCGCGGTCCCGGCCGACGACCGCGCCGAAGACCTCGGCGACCGCGTCCGCGACGCCCTCGGCGAAGACGCCGACGTCGTCGAGTCGGTCGAGATCCGGCAGGAGACGCCGTACGCCCGGCTGCCGGCGCAGGCCCGGGCCCGCCTCGGCGCGACGCCGGACCAGAAGAACCTGCTCGTCCGCCTGGTGCTCCGACCGCTGGACCGGACGCTGTCCGACCACGAGGCGAACGTCCTCCGGGATCGGGCCTACGCCGCCCTGCACCGGGGGAGCGGCCACCAGTGGGCCGGGCTCACCGGAGGACGCGATAGCGCAGGTGCGTGATCGAGGCCGTGGCCCGCGCGTCGATCTGCTCGAGGTTCAGCCGCGGGACGCCGTCGAAGAGCCGGACGCCGTCGCCGAGGGTGTACGGCGCGACGTGCAGCCGGAGCTCGTCGATCAAGCCGGCGGCGAGGTACTGGTTGACGGTGGTCGCGCCGCCGTGGACGGAGATCCCGCCGTCGCCGGCCGCCTCGCGGGCGCGGGCCATCGCGGCCTCGATGCCGTCGGTGACGAAGTGGAACGTGGTGCCGCCCGCCATCGGCTGCGGCTCGCGCGGGTGGTGGGTGAGCACGAACACCGGGCCGTGGTACGGCGGGTTGTCGCCCCACCACCCCGTCCACGGCCGGTCCCACTCGCCGCGCACCGGGCCGAACATGTTGCGCCCCATGATGAACGCCTTCGCCGTCAGCATCCGGTCGAACTCGGCGGGGTGCTGGTCGCGGCCTTCGCCGTACCAGGCGTGCAGCTTGTCGCCCCAGCCGTCGCCGCCGTCGTCGCCGAAGGGGCGCTGCTCGGTCTGGTGGTGCCCGGCGGCGTAGCCGTCGAGGGTGATCGTGAGGTCGCAGGTCACCTTGCCGGTCATGTCCGTGTCCTCCTCGGTCGGCTGTTCCGGCGCCCAGGATGGCGCAGGGCGTCACATGACGTCCAATGCCAATCGAGCCGACGAACCATTGATATTCTCGATGAATGCTGAACCTGGTCCAGCTCAAGGTCCTGGCCGCGGTGGCCCGTCACGGGTCGGTGACCGAAGCGGCCCGGGAACTCCACTATTCGCAGCCGTCGGTCAGCCACCACCTGGCCCGCCTGGAAGCGGCCACCGGCGCCCGGCTCGTGCAGCGGGCCGGCCGCGGGATCCGCCTGACGCCGGAAGGCCGCCTGCTGGCCGACCGCGCCGCCGAAATCGCCGGACGCGTGGCCGCGGCGGCCGAAGAACTGGCCGCGCAGGTCGGCCTGCGGTCCGGGCGCGTCCGGCTGGCCGCCAACGCCTCGGCGCTGTGCACCCTCGTGCCGCGGGCGGCCGCGTCGCTGGCGGAGGCGCACCCGGGGCTCGAGCTGAGCCTGTTCGACCGGCATCCCGTCGAAGCACTGGACATGCTGCGCCGGGGAGAACTCGACGTCGCCCTCGTCTTCCAGCTCGCGGACGCCCCGGCCGAGGAGGACGGGGTCCGGTTCCGCCACCTCGCCGACGACCCGATCCACCTGATCAGCCGCCGGCCCGACGACAGCCTCGCCAGCCACCGCGACGCGGCCTGGATCGGCGGCTGCGACCGGTGCCGCGCGGAGCTGACGGCCGTCTGCGCGCAGGTGGGGTTCGTCCCGCGCCTCGGCACGTCCAGCGACGACATGGTCGTGGTGCAGTCCTTGGTCGCGGCTGGTCTCGGAGTCGCGATCCTGCCCGGGCTGGCGTTGCAGGCGCACCGCAATCCGGAAATCCACGCGACCGCAATCCCGGGCGTCCACCGAGGCATCCACGCGGCCACCTACGGCGACCCGCCGGACCCGCCCGCGGTGGCCGCCGTCCTGGCCGCTCTCACCCAGGCCGCCGCTGCGGGGCCCGTAGGGTGTCCGGCATGACTGATCGGCTCTACTTCCGGCAGCTGCTCGCCGGCCGTGACTTCGCCGTCGGGGATCCCGTGGCGACGCAGATGGTGAACTTCGCCTACCTCATCGGCGACCGCGAGACCCAGGACGCCGTCATCGTCGATCCCGCCTACGCCGTGCGGGATCTGCTCGACGTCCTGGCGCAGGACGGGATGCGGCTCACCGGGGTGCTGGCCACCCACCACCACCCCGACCACGTCGGCGGCGAGATGCTCGGCTTCTCCCTGCCCGGCATCGCCGAACTGCTCGCCGTCGAGCAGGTGCCGATCCACGTCAACGGCGCCGAAACCGAATGGGTCAAGCGGGTCACCGGTGTCTCCGGCACCGATCTGCGCGCCCACGACCACGACGACGTCCTCGAGGTCGGGGCGATCCCGATCCGGTTGCTGCACACGCCCGGGCACACGCCGGGCAGCCAGTGCTTCCTGGTCGAGGACAAGCTCGTCTCCGGCGACACGCTCTTCCTGGAAGGCTGTGGCCGCACCGACTTCCCCGGCGGTGACGCCGAGGAGATCTACCGCAGCCTGCAAGCGCTCGCCGGCCTGGCCGGTGACCCGGTCGTCTACCCCGGGCACCAGTACTCGGCCGAGCCGTCCGCCGCGCTGTCCGAAGTCAAGCGCAGCAACTTCGTCTACCGGCCGCGGTCGCTCGACGAATGGAAGGTCATGTTCGGCGGCTGAGCCAAGTCGTTCCACGGGCTGAAACACCGGGAGTTCACGGAGTGGGCGCCGATTGACTTCCCCTCCCGGGGACCCGATGGTCGGGACCACGCAACCCCGACCGTCCCCCGGGAGAAATCCGTGTCGATTTCCACCACGGGCGTGCTCGCGCACGCCCGGAAGCGCGCCGCCGGGCCGCCGCGCACCGCCGTGCGGCGGCGGCCCGATCTGCGGCGCTGGATCAGCCCGGTGGTGCTGCTCGCCGCCTGGCAGCTCGCCAGCGCCACCGGTGTCCTGCCCTCCGACAAACTCAGTGCACCGTGGACGGTCGTGCAGGCCGGCGTCGAGGCCGCCCGCAGCGGCGAACTCGGTGACGCCTTCGCCGTTTCGCTCGGCCGGGTCGGCGCCGGCTTCGCGCTCGGCGCCGTCGCCGGTGTCCTGCTCGGCATCGTCTCCGGGTTGTCGCGCTGGGGTGAAGCCCTGGTCGACCCGCCGGTCCAGATGCTGCGCACGCTGCCGTTCCTCGGCCTGATCCCGCTGTTCATCCTGTGGTTCGGGATCGGCGAAGAGACGAAGATCGTGCTGGTCGCCCTCGGCGTGGCCTTCCCGCTCTACCTCAACGTCCATTCGGGAATCCGCGGCGCCGATCCGGCGCTGGTCGAAGCCTCCCGGGCGCTCGGGTTCAGCCGCCCGGAACGGCTGTGGCACGTCGTCCTGCCCGGCGCGCTGCCCCAAACCCTCGTCGGGCTGCGGCAGTCGCTCGGCCTGGCCTGGCTCGCGCTGATCGTCGGCGAGACCGTCAACGCCGATGCCGGGGTCGGTTACCTCATCAACAACGCCCGGGAATTCCTGCGCACCGACGTCGTGGTCGTGGGGCTGGTCCTGTACGCCCTGCTCGGCCTGGTCACCGACGCGCTGGTCCGGCTGCTGGAACGGAAGGTGCTGCGGTGGCGAACCCGGTAGCGCAGGTCCGCGGTCTGACCAAGCGGTTCGGCGACCGGACCGTCCTCTCCGGCCTCGACCTGACCGTCGGCCGCGGCGAGTTCGTCGCCCTGCTCGGCCGCAGCGGGTCCGGCAAGTCGACGCTGCTGCGGGTGCTCGCCGGCCTGGATTCCGACGTCGAAGGCGGCGTGGACGTCACCGGCACCGTTTCGGTCGCGTTCCAGCAGCCGAGATTGCTGCCGTGGCGGAAGGTCTGGCGCAACGTCGTGCTCGGACTGCGCCAGGACGGCGTCACGAAGTCCCGCAACCGGGCGCTCGCCGAGAAGGCGCTGGCCGAGGTGCACCTGGCCGAGCACGCCGACGACTGGCCGCTCACGCTGTCCGGCGGCGAGGCCCAGCGCGTTTCGCTGGCCCGCGCGCTCGTGCGGGAGCCGGACTTGCTGCTGCTCGACGAGCCGTTCGGCGCCCTCGACGCACTCACCCGGATCTCCATGCACGGCCTCGTCCAGGACCTCTGGCGGCGGCACCGGCCGGGTGTGCTGCTGGTGACCCACGACGTCGACGAAGCCCTGCGGCTCGCCGACCGCGTCCTGGTGCTCGACGGCGGCCGGATCGTGGCCGCGCACCGGCCGCGCGAAGCCGCCGACCACGACACCCTCCGCCGCCGCGTGCTGGCCGACCTGGGAGTGACCGAAGATGCTGTGGCGTAAGGGAATCATCGTGGTCGCGGCGGCCCTCGTGGTCTCCGCCTGCGGGACGGCGACCAGCGGGGAAGCGCCCGTGCCCGCCTCGGTGAGCGCGGCCGACCTGGCGAAGGTGACGCTCAAGGTCGGCGACCAGAAGGGCGGCGTCAAGTCCCTGCTCACCGCCGCGAACCTGCTGCAGGGGGCGCCGTACCAGATCGAGTGGGCCACGTTCACCTCCGGCCCGCCGCTGCTCGAAGCCGCCTCGGCCGGCGCGATCGACACCGGGCGCGTCGGCAACACGCCGCCGATCTTCGCCGCCGCCGCGAAGGCGAAGATCAAGGTGATCAGCGTCTCGCGCAGCAATGTCGAGCGGGAAGCCCTCCTCGTCCCGCCGGACTCGCCGCTGCAGAACGTCGCTTCGCTGAAGGGCAAGACGATCGGCGTCGCCAAGGGCTCCTCGGCGCACGGGCAGCTCCTGAACACCCTGCACAACAACGGATTGTCCACAAAGGACGTCAAACTGAGCTTCCTGCAGCCGTCGGAGGCCTACGCCGCGTTCACGCAGCACACCATCGACGCCTGGGCGATCTGGGACCCCTACACCGCCCAGGCGCAGATCGAAGCCCACGCGCGGGTGCTGGCCGACGGCCGGGGCGCGTCGAACGGCCTCGGCTTCCTGACCGCGAGCACCGCCGCGCTCGGCGATCCCGGCAAGAACTCCGCCCTGCGGGACTTCGCCGTGCGCGTGGTCAAGGCGCAGAAGTGGGCCGACACGCACCGCGAAGTGTGGGCGCAGGCGTGGGCCAAGGAGACCGGGCTGAAGCTCGAAGTCGCGCGGAAGGCCGTCGAAGCGGGCCGTGACCTGCCGATCGTGCTGGACGACTCGGTGGTGGCGTCCGAACAGCAGCTCGCGGACGCCTTCACCGACGAGAAGACTCTGCCGGGCAAGGTGGACTTCGCCGCCTTCGTCGACCGGCGGTTCGGTCCCGACCTGGACCAGGCGAGGAGCAACGGATGAGCATCAGGCTGCACTGGTTCCTGCCCACCAGCGGCGACGGCCGCACGATCGTGGAACGCTTCCACGCCAACCGGTCCGCGGGCCCGGCCGCCCAGCGCGACCCGGACCTCGACTACCTGGCCCAGGTCGCCCGCGCGGCCGAGCGGCAGGGCTTCGAAGGCGTCCTGACGCCGACGGGCACGTGGTGCGAGGACGCGTGGCTCACCACGGCCGCGCTGATCCGGGAGACGACCCGGCTGAAGTTCCTGGTCGCCTTCCGCCCGGGCGTCATCTCGCCGACGCTCGCCGCGCAGATGGCGGGGACGTTCCAGCGCCTGTCCGGCGGACGCGTGCTGCTCAACATCGTCACCGGCGGCGACGCGGTCGAGCAGCGCCGCTTCGGCGACTGGCACGACCACGACGCCCGGTACGCCCGCACCGACGAGTTCCTGACCATCGTCCGCGGCGTCTGGTCCGGCGAGCCGTTCAGCTTCGCCGGCGAGCACCTGCGGGTCGAAGGCGCGACGACGCCGGCCGCACCGGACCCGGTGCCGCCGATCTACTTCGGCGGCTCGTCCCCGGCCGCGCTGCCGGTCGCGGCGCGCCACGCCGACGTCTACCTGACCTGGGGCGAGCCGCCCGCGCAGGTCGCCGAGAAGATCGGCAAGGTGCGCGAACTGGCCGGGGACCGGCCGATCCGGTTCGGCGTCCGGCTGCACACGATCTCGCGCGACACCTCGGCCGAGGCCTGGGCGGAGGCGCAGAAGCTGCTCGACGCGCTGAGCCCCGAGCAGGTCGCCAAGGCGCAGGCCCAGCTGGCGGCGAGCGAGTCGGTCGGGCAGCAGCGGATGGTCGCGCTGCACGGCGGCCGGACCGACGGCGGCGTCCGCGGGCTGGAGATCCACCCGCACCTGTGGGCCGGCGTCGGCCTGGTCCGCGGCGGCGCGGGGACCGCGCTGGTCGGCAGCCACGAAGAGGTCGCGGACCTGATCGAGGAGTACCACAGCGTCGGCGTGACCGAGTTCGTGCTGTCGGGCTACCCGCACCTGGAGGAGGCGTACTGGTTCGGCGACGGCGTCCGCCCGGTGCTGGCCCGCCGCGGCCTGCTGGCCGACGTCCCGGCCCTGCATCGGCCGGCGCACCCGGAGCGCAACGTCGCGGCGCTGTAGCTCCTTGGACACGACGCCCCATGCCCGGAACCTACCGGGTCTGGGGGAGGAGCCCGGGCGGTGCGAACAGCGGGTAGGTGACGAGCACGCCGCCGGCGGTGCGGACGACCGAGGCGGGCCGGAAGAGGTCGCGCTGGCCGGCGTAGAAGGCGGCGGTTTCGTCTTCGCGGTTCTGGAGGAGGACCCGGCGGCGCGGCTGCCCGGCAGCGTCCTCACCGGGGATCTCGGGGAAGGCCGCGATGTCGACGGGCTGGATGGCGGCGAGCGCGGCGATCGTCGCGATGAGCCGCGGATCGGCACAGCCGTCCCGCAACACGGCGGCGGCCCCGGGGGAGGAGGTGACCCGGGCGGACGCGGCCAGCGCTTCGCCGGCGTGGGCCCGGGCGGACGTTTCCGGCGGAGCGGCGGGATCGGGCGGCGGCAGGCCCAGCCGCCAGACGGTGACCCGCGTGCCACCGTCGCCGAAGACGGCGGTGGGGCCGGCGCCGACGAGGGCGCCGTCCAGGGCGGGGAAGTGGTGCCGGAGGGAGGGGGCATCGCTGCCGAAGACGGCCCACTCGGCGGGCGGGCAGGCGACGGAGCAGGAGGCGGGCGGGGCGAGCAGCCCGGTCGGCCAGCCGGTGTCGGCGAGTTCGGCCCAGGCGGCGTCGTCGACGAGGAGCCGGGAGCCGGAAGCGTTGGCGTGCAACCACTCCCGGGCGGAGGAGAGGGGACTGCCCCGGTCGACGCTGGGCCGGAGGGCAGGATAGCCGAGGCCCCAGCTGACGCCGAGCGCGATGACGAGGACGGCGCCGGCGAGGACGGGAACGGCCCGCCGCCGGGTGGCACGGCCGTGCCGGGGGACGGCAGCGGGGGAGGTTTCGGGCCGGCTCGGGTGGGCGTGAGTGGCTGGTGGGGTGTCGGCTTGGCCGGGCCAGTCGGCGGCCTTGAGGTGCGGTGCGGGGGTTGCCGGTGGGGTGTCGGTTTGGCCGGGCCAGTCCGCGGCCTCGCGGTGCGGCGTCGGGGTGGCCGGTGCGGTCTCCGGCGGTCGGCCTGCGCTGCCGTGGCGGGCCCGGATGAGCGCGTGGGCGAGGCCTCCCAGCGTTGTTGTGGCATGGTTTCGGGTGGCGGCCCGGCCGTGGCGGGCCGGAGAACGGCGGCGGGTTGCTGCCTGGGCCACTCCCGCCAGCAGCACCGGGGTCACCGGCACCAGCAACGCCAGCACCGCCGTGTCCGGCACCCCCGGCACGAGCAGCGTCGCCGCCAGCATCGACCCCGTTGCCGCCAGCGGGCGCACCGAGCGGACCGCCAGCGCCGCCGCCAGGCCGGCCAGCGACAGGGCCGCCCACACCGGGTCCAACGCCGCCCAGTCGGCCACCGAGGGGCGGGTCGCCGCCGCCAGGTGGGGGCGCAGCGCCGAGGCCGCCGGGCCGAACGCGATGCCCAGCCCCAAGTTCAGCAGCACCACCACCAGTGCCGCCCGCACCGGTGCGCGCCGCACCAGGAGCCAGCCCGCCGCCGGCAGGAAGAACAGGGCCAGCGGGGACGTCAGCACCGCCGCCAGCAGGCACACCGCCGCCGCGATGTCGTGGCGGATGCGGGCGCGGCGGCGGGTGATCAGGACCAGCGCCCCCAGTGCCCACACGACCGCCAGGTGCTCCACCACGACCAGCCGCTGCAACCCCAGCGCCAGCGGGGAGGCCGCCGGCAGCAGGACCGCCGCCGCCGCGGCCCAGCGGGTCAAGCCGAGGCGGCGGGCCAGCAGCCACGTCAGCACCGCGATGGCCAGCGCCGCGACCAGCACCGTCTCGCGGACCGCGGCCAGCGCCGTGGCCGAGCGGCCGAAGGCGTCCGAGACCATCGTGGCCGCCGCCAGCTGCAGCCAGCCGAAGGGACTCACCCCCGCGCCACCCGCGTCCGCGAACGACGTCAGGTTGCCGAGCGCGTAGGCGTGGGCGACCGTCGCCGCCTCCGTGGGCAGGGCCGGCTCGGGCGCGGCGAGGTAGAGGACGCGCAGCCCGCCGGCCAGCGCCAGCAGCGCGAGCACGATGTCGAGCGACAGCAACCGGTGCGCGGCGGGGACCGGGCGGTGCTGGACCATTGCACGGATCGTAGCGGGTGCCGCGAACCCGGGACCACGGACCGGTCGGTCGCCGGAAAACCGTTGCCCGGCAAAGTTATCTTCGACTGTCCGCAGTGGAGCCGGAGAGCGTCCGGGTCAGCGCGAGCGCGACCGTCCGGACGGCCGGGGCGACCCGTTCGGTCCGCATCCGGTTGGCCCAGCCGGAGATCGACACCGCCGCCACCGCGACCCCGCCGGCGTCCAGCAGCGGACTGGCCGCGCACACCACGCCGACGCCGGATTCCTCGCGCTCCAAGGCGATCCCGTCCTCGCGGACGCGGGTGAGCTGACGGCGGAGCAGGCCGGGTGCGGTGATCGTCCGCGCGCTCATCCGCGGCAGCCCGGCCTCGATCACCTGGTTCACCACCGCTTCCGGGGAAAACGCCAGGATCGCCTTGCCGACGCCGGTGGCGTGCGCGGGGAACCGGCCGCCGATGCGCGAGGGCAGCGTCGGCGCGTCCGGGCCGCGGAGCACGTCGAGGTACACCACTTCGGTGCCTTCGAGGATCGCCAGGTGCACCGTGTTTCGGGTGGCTTCGCGCAGGTCGGCCAGGTACGGCCGGGCGGCCTCGACCAGCCCGCGCCGCGGCGAGGCGAGCTGGCCGATCTCGAACAGGCGCAGCCCGAGCCGCACCGCGCCGGCGTCGCGTTCGAGCAGCCCGGTCTCGGTCAGGTGCCCGACGAGCCGGTGCACGGTCGTCTTCGCCAGCCCGGTCCGGCGGGCCAGCTCGGAGACGCCGAGCGTCTCGTCACCCGGCCGGAAGGCTTCCAGGAGCGCGGCGAGCCGGGCCGCGACCAGGCCGTCGCCGCTCACGCCGTCGTTCCGCCCAGCGGTACGCATGGGTTGAGTGTGCCCGATCGGCCACGCGAGTGTCAGCAGCAGGAGGTGGGTCAGTGACCGTCGGCGCCGAGGACGAGTTTCACGCAGTGGGCGACGAGCCGCTCGCGCGAAACCTTCAGCGAGCCGTCGAGGTAGGCGATGAACACGTTGCTCAGCGCGCCGACCAGCCCGACGGCGACCATCCGGCGTTCGGTCTCGTCGCCGTGGGACAGCTGCTCGCCGACGAGGGCGGCGAATACCGGCAGCAGGTGCAGGCCGCGGCGGGTCAGCGCGGGGTCGGTCAGCGGTGCGAGCAGCAGGACCCGGCCCTTGCGGGGGTCGTCGACGATCAGCTCGACGAACGCGCGCACGGCGTGCTCCGCGCGCGACACCGGCGTGGGCGCGTCCCGCACCGCGTCGACGAGCGCCTGCCGCGCCTCTTCGCCGACGTGCTCGTACACGGCCGCGACGAGCTCTTCGCGGTCGGCGAAGCTTTCGTAGAAGTAGCGCTCGGTCAACTTCGCGTGCCGGCACACCGCTCGGACGCTCGTGCCGGTCGAGCCTTCGGTGCCCAGCAGCTCCAGGCCCGCGGCCACCAGCTGCTCGCGCCGGAGCGCCTTCCGGTCGTCCAGCGTCGTGCCCGCCCAGGTCCGGCCCGGCATCACAGCTCCTCGGTTGACTACAACTGTTGTCAGATCCTAGCCTGACAACAGCCGTAGTCAGTTTCGACGCGACGAGGAGTGTGCCGATGACCCCCGAGCCACTGGGCCCCGACTCGCTGACCTGGAAGTACTTCGGCGACTGGCGCGGCCTGCTCATCGGCCTGTGGGCCGGCTCCATGCAGAACATGCACCCCGGCCTCGGTGCCGGCGTCGAGCAGCACTCGCGGTTCTTCGAAGAGCGCTGGCAGCGGCTGTTCCGCTCGCTCTACCCGATCGGCGGCGTGGTCTACGACGGCCCGCGTGCCCACGCGACCGCCCTCGAAGTCCGCGGCTACCACGACCGCATCAAGGGCGTCGACGCGCAGGGCCGCCGCTACCACGCGCTCGACCCCGGCACCTACTACTGGGCGCACGCGACCTTCTTCGTCAGCACCATCCTCATCGCCGACCACTTCATGGGCGGCATCGGCGAAACCGAGAAGCGGCAGCTGTTCGACGAGCACGTCCGCTGGTGGCGGATGTACGACCTGACCATGCGGCCGGTGCCGGAGAGCTGGGAGGACTTCCAGCGCTACTGGAAGCACATGTGCACCGAGGTCCTCGAGTACAACAAGGCCACCCGGGACGTCCTCGACATCCGCGGGCTCGGCAAACCGCCGTTCCTGCCGTGGCTGCCGGACGCGCTGTGGCGGCCGGCCCAGCGGGTGATCGCCCGCAGCTTCGTCTGGCTCACGATCGGCCTCTACGACCGCGAGATCCGCGACCTGCTCGGCTTCCGCTGGACCGAGCGCGACGCCCGGCGGCACCGGCGGTTCGGCCGGCTCGTCAACGCCGTCTTCAAGCTCGTCCCGCACGACCGCCGCTACCACCCGCGAGCCCGCGCCGGGTGGCGCCGCGAGCGCGGACAGGTGGCTCCGGACGCGCCCTTGGTCGAAACTCCACCCAGGAACCTGCCGCCGCTGTCCGAGCGGGGCAAGCCCGAGCACTACGCGCCGAACGTCCGTCGAAACACCTAGGAGGCATTCGTGAAGCTGGGATTCCACGTCGGGTACTGGCAGAGCGGCCCGACGCCGGGTGCGCTGGAAGCCGTCCTCAAGGCCGAGGCGCTCGGCTTCGACTCGGTGTGGACGGCGGAGGCGTACGGCTCGGACGCCTTCACGCCGCTGGCCTGGTACGGCGCTTCCACCAGCCGCATCCGGCTGGGCACGAACATCGTCCAGATGGCCGCGCGGACGCCGACGGCGACGGCGATGAGCGCGCTGACCCTCGACCACCTCTCCGGCGGCCGGATGGTGCTCGGGCTCGGCGCGTCCGGCCCGCAGGTCGTCGAGGGCTGGTACGGCCAGCCGTACCCGAAACCCCTGGCGAGGACGCGCGAGTACGTCGACATCGTCCGGCAGGTGATCGCCCGCGAGGCACCGGTGACCCTCGACGGCGAGCACTTCCAGCTGCCCTATCAGGGCGGCACCGGGCTCGGCAAGCCGCTGAAGCCGACCGTGCACCCGCTGCGCAAGGACATCCCGATCCACCTGGCCGCCGAAGGCCCCAAGAACGTGGCGCTGGCGGCGGAGATCGCCGACGGCTGGCTGCCGCTGTTCTTCTCGCCCAAGAGCAACGACTTCTACAAGGCCGCGCTCGAAGAAGGCTTCTCGCGGCCGGGCGCGCGGCACACCTTCGCCACGTTCGAGGTGCCCTGCTCGCTGCCGGTGATCGTGCACGACGACGTCGAGGAGGCGGCGGGCTGGATCAAGCCCTCGCTGGCGTTGTACATCGGCGGGATGGGCGCCAAGAGCGTCAACTTCCACCACGACGTCTACGCGCGGCTCGGCTACGGCGACGTCGCCGACGAGGTCCAGGAGCTCTTCCTGGCCGGCAAGAAGGCGGAGGCGGCCGCCGCCATCCCGACCTCGCTGGTCGAGGACACCTCGCTGATCGGTCCGCCGGAGAAGATCCGCGACGAGCTGAAGGCCTGGGAGGACACCGTGGTCACCCAGCTGCTGCTGCGCGGGGACGCCGCGACGCTGGAGAAGATCGCCCGCGCCCTGGGCTGACCGGCGGGTCGCTCCGTGCGCCAGGTCACGACGATGGCACGATTCCCCTCGACCCCTACCGGGTGTCCGCCGAGATCGAATACTCATGCGGGCACCCGGTAAGCCTTCGAGGAGGACCATGGCGACGCTGTCCGGCCGGACGAGGTTCCGCTATTCGCTCGGCTCCTTCGTCACCGGGTCCTTCGGCACGGTCCCGGGCCTGGTCCTGGTGAAGTACCTGACCGACACGATGGCCGTGCCCGCGGGCTGGGCGGCGGCGATCGTGTTCGTGCCCAAGGCCTGGGACGTGCTGTTCAACCCGATCGCGGGCCGGCTGTCGGACGCCGACCTGCTCAAGACCGGCAGCCGGCGGCGCTTCCTGCTGATCGGCGGCATCGGCGTGGCGATCCTGTTCGCGGCGATGTTCGCCCACCCCGGCTTCGGCGACCCGCTGCCGGACGCGCTGTACGTGGCGATCACGTTCGCCGCCTGCGCCACGGCGTACGCGCTGTTCCAGGTGCCGTTCAACGCGCTGCCCGCCGAGCTGACCGAGTCGGCGGCCGAGCGCACGAAGCTCACCAGCGTCCGGATCGGCGTGCTGGCCGTGACGATCCTGGTCTGCGGCGGGGGCGCCCCGGCGATCACCGCCGGGATCGAGGGGGTCGCCGGGTACCGGATCATGGCCGTGGTGATCGGGCTGATCGTGCTGGCCGCGACGCTGCTGGTCTACTTCGGCCTCAAGGACGCGCCGGTTGGCTCGCTGCGGCCGAACACGGTGAACCTGAAGGAGCTCGTCCGCACGCTCGCCGGCTGGCGGCCGTTCCGCTGGCTGCTCGGCACGTACTTCATCCAGGCGCTCGGCATCGGCACGGTGCTCGCCGCGATCCCGTTCTTCGCCGAGCGCATCCTCGGCGACGACGCCTACGGCACGATCCTGTTCGTCATCTTCGTCGGCCCGGCGCTGGTCACCATGCCGCTGTGGCCGCGGCTGGGCGAGCGGGTCGGCAAGCTCAACGGCTTCCGCCTGGCGACGGCGGCGTTCGCGGTCGGGCTGCTGGGGCTGGTGTTCGCCCAGTCGATCCCGCTGGTCGTCTCGTTCGTCTTCGTGGCCCTCTGCGGCGTCGGGTACGCCGGGATCTCGGTGTTCCCGCTGGCGATCCTGCCGGACCTGATCACCGCCGAAGAGGACCGCACCGGGGAGACCCGCGCGGGGATCGCGGCGGGGGTGTGGACCGCGGGGGAGACGCTCGGGCTGGCCTTCGGCGGCGGGCTCTGGGCGCTGATCCTGGCGTTCGGCGGGTACGTGTCCAGCACGGACGCCACGGCGTTCCAGCCGCACAGCGCGATCGTGGCGATCCTCGTCGGGGCGTCGGTCATCCCGGGCGTGCTGATCGCGCTGGCCCTGCCGCTGCTGCGGCGCTCGGTCCTGGAGCCGCGCCATGAGCCGGCCTGAGGACGTCCTCGCGCGGTTGCGCGAGCTGCGCGCGGGCGACCTGCCGACGCACGGCGGCCGGACCCTGGCCTACGTCTACGACAGCGGGCTGTCCGAAGTGGACTCCCTGGGCGCGGCGGCGCACGCGCTGGCGTCGTCGGCCAACGGCCTGGACCCGACGGCGTTCCCGAGCCTGCTGAAGATGGAGAACGACCTCGTCGCCGCGGCGGCCGCGTTGCTCGGCTCGGTGCCGGGAGTGGTCGGCTCGGTGACCTCCGGCGGGACCGAATCGTGCCTGCTGGCGGTGCTGGCGGCCCGGGACGCGCACCCCTCGGTGGCCGCGCCCTCGATCGTGCTCCCGACCACCGCGCACGCGGCGTTCCACAAGGCGGCCCACCTGTTCGGGCTGCGGCGCGTCGACGTCCCGGTCGACCCGGTGACCTTCCGCGCCGACCCGGCGGCGATGGCCGCGGCGATCGACGACTCGACGGTCCTGGTCGTGGCGAGTGCGCCGTCGTACGCCCACGGCGTGCTCGACCCGATCGCCCCGATCGCGGCCGCGGCGCTCGAGCGCGGCGTCCGGATGCACGTCGACGCGTGCATCGGCGGCTGGGTCCTGCCGTACTTCGCCCGGCTCGGCGCGGACGTCCCGCCGTTCGACTTCCGCGTCCCCGGCGTCACGAGCATCTCGGTGGACCTGCACAAGTACGCGTACTGCCCGAAGGGGACATCGGTGCTGCTGCACGCTTCGGCGGAGCTGCGGCGCACGCACTACTTCGCGAGCGCGGCCTGGCCGGGGTACACGATGCTGAACACGACGATCCAGAGCACCCGCTCGGGCGGCCCGCCGGCGGCGGCGTGGGCGGTGGTGCACCACCTCGGTGCCGAGGGCTACCTCGAGCTGGCGTCCGCCGCGCGCGAGGCGACTGCGCGGATCCGCTCGGGTATCGCGGAGGTACCGGGCCTGCGGGTCCTGGGCAACCCGGTGTCGACCCTGATCGCGTTCACCGGCGACGACGGCTTCGACCTGTTCACGGTGGCCGACGAGATGAAGGTGCGCGGCTGGTACGTGCAGCCGCAGTTCGCTCACCTGGCGTCGCCGCCGAACCTGCACCTGACGGTGACGGCGGCCAACCGCGGCAGCGAGAAGGAGTTCCTGACCGACCTGGCGGCATCGGTGGCCGCGGCGCGCGCCGCCGGGCCGGTGGTCGTGGACCCCGCCGTGGCCGAGTTCGTCGCGGCCCTCGACCCGGCGACGCTGACGTCGGAGCAGTTCGCGGGCCTCCTCGCCGCGGCCGGCCTCGGCGGTGGTGCGGGTCTGCCGGACCGGATGGCGCCGATCAACGCGCTCCTCGCCACGGCACCGGCGCCGTTGCGGGAGCGGCTGCTGCTGGAGTTCCTGGGCGCGCTCTACACCCCGTAGGAGGCTTTCGGCATGAACGCCGTGCTCGCCAGCCTCATCGCGGTCGGCGGGACGCTGGCCGGATCGGGTCTCACCTACCTGTTCGGCCGGCTCACCGCGCGGCGGGCGGAGAGAACAGCCCGCGAAGAACGTCTCCGCCAGGAACGGATCGCGGCCTGCGCGGCGTTCGCGGGATCGATGACCGAGCTCCGGCAGAAGGTGATCTCCCTCTGGCTGCTGCGGCAGCGGGACCCGGACGGCACGGACACCAGGGCCGCCTACACGGAAGCGGACCGGAGCGGGGCCGCGGCCGACCACGCCCGGTTCGCGCTCCGGCTGCTCACCGAGGATCCCGACCTCCTCCGCCTCGCCGACTCGGCGTTCGAACCGATCAGTGCCCTCCGCCACAGCGCGGAGCGCGCCGCGCTGAGGGAACACGAGGACCGCCTCGAGGACATCCTGAACGCGTTCGTCCAGGCCGCCGGGCGCCGGTTCCGGTGACCCGCGGCCTCACTGGTTCCGCGAAGCCAGCCCGGCGGGTGCCGACTTGACCGCCGCGTGAATGGCGTCGGCCAGCGCCAAGGCGTCCTCTTCGGTCAGTTCCACGGCCACCCGTGCCGAGGCACCCAAGGCCGGGTTGCGGAAGTCGATGTTCACCGTGTGCGCGTACGGGGCGTGGACCGGGTGGTCGACGTACACCGTGCCCTCGTTCAACCGGAACCAGCCGCGGGCGCCCTTGCCGCTGCCTTCGAGCGCGAACTTCTCCGTCAGGTAAGTGCACATTTGGGGGTTCCTCTCAGGCGGTCAGCGTGCGGGCGTAGAAGTCGAGAATCCGTTCCCAGCCGTCCTTGGCGGCTTCGGGGCGGTAGCTCGGGCGGTCGACGGCGAAGAACGCGTGGCCGGCGTCCGCGTACGTGTGGAACTCGTGCTTCTTGCCGTGCTTCTCCAGCTCCGCGGCCAGCACCGCCACCTCGTCGGAACTCGGGAACTGGTCGTCCGCACCGAAGATGCCCAGCAGCGGGCAGGACAGCTGCGGCGTCAGGCCGAGCAGCGGCTTCATCTGCTTCAGCGTCTCCGGCGGGTCGTTGACGACGAACGCGCCGTAGCAGTCCACCGCCGCGTCGAGGTCGAGGGAGCAGGCCGACAGGAACGCGTGGCGGCCACCCGAACAGTGCCCGATGACGCCGATGCGGCCGTTCGCGTTCTCCAGCGCGCGCAGGTAGTCCGCCGCGCCCGAGACGTCGCCGACCAGGCGGTCGTCGGGGACGCCGCCCGCCGCGCGGACCGTGGCCGCCGCGTCGTCGGGGTCCGCGCCCGGCGCCTCTCGCGTGTACAGGTTCGGGCAGAGCGCGTTGTAGCCCTCGACGGCGAAGCGGCGCACCATCTCCTTCGTCGGTCCGTCGTAGCCGGGCAGGTGGTGGATCACCACGACGCCGCCGCGCGGGGTGTCGTCGGTCGGTTTGGCCAGGTACGCCTCGAGTTCGTCGCCGCCGTGGCCGGTGATGGTGACGGTTCCGGCGATGATCTCGTCGGTCATCGGGTCTCCTTCGCTCGTTCGGGGGTGTGGACGAACTTCGCGCCGCGGGAGGCGGAAGCGATCGCGGCGACGACGGCCATCGCCGCGGCCGCGGTGAACACGACCACCAGGCCGTGGTGGAACGGGCCGGACACCAGCTGCGGGAAGAACGAGCCGCCGGTGAGGGTGGCCCGGTCGGCCGGGGCGAGCCCGGCCAGGACGTCCGGGCCGAGCAGGTGCCCGACCGGGTTGCTGCCGAGGAACGCGGCGAACAGCGTGCTCACCGGCGGCAGCTGGGCGACGCCGTCGGCGACCGGGGCCGGGACGCCGTGGGCCTGCAGCCCGCCGGTCAGCGTCTGCGGCAGCGACGCCGCCAGCCCGGCGATCATCAGCGAGAAGAACACGCCGATCGACAGCGACGTCCCGGAGTTCTGGAACGTCGCCCGCATGCCGGAGGCGACGCCGCGCTGCTCGGTCGGGACGCTGCTCATGATCGCCGAGGTGTTGGGCGCGGCGAACATGCCCTGGCCGATGCCGCTCAGCACGAGCAGCGCCGCGAACGCCGGGTACGGGAAGTCCACCGGCAGGGCCAGCAGGCCGAGGAACGCCGCGGCGACCAGGAGCAGGCCGCCGGTGGCCAGCGGCCGGGCGCCGAAGCGGTCGGACAGGTACCCGGACACCGGCCCGGCGATCAGGAACCCGACGGTCAGCGGCAACATGTGGATGCCCGCCCACAGCGGCGTCTGCTCGTAGTCGTAGCCGTGCAGCGGCAGCCAGATCCCCTGCAGCCAGATGATGAGCATGAACTGCATGCCACCACGCGCGACCGAAGTCAGCAACGCGGCGATGTTGCCGGCGGCGAACGCGCGGATCCGGAACAGGCCGAGCTGGAACATCGGCGCGGCGACACGCGTCTCGATGACGCCGAACAGCAGGAGCAGCAGCACGCCGGCGCCGATCCCGCCGAGCACCCACGGGTTGCCCCAGCCCGTGGCCGCGCCGCCGTGGGGCTGGATGCCGTAGGTGATCGCGGCCAGCACCAGCGCGGTCCCGGCCGCGAAGGTGACGTTGCCGCCCCAGTCGACCTTCGCCCGCTGCGGCGTCCCGACCTCGCGGAGGCTGCGGATCGACCAGATCGTGCCGAGCAGGCCGAACGGGACGCTGACCCAGAACACCGCGCGCCAGTCGATCTCGGCCAGGAGCCCGCCGACGACCAGGCCGAGGAACTGCCCGGCGAGTGCGGTGATCTGGTTGACGCCCAGCGCCATCCCGCGCTGCTCGGCGGGGAAGGCGTCGGTGAGGATGGCCGCCGAGTTCGCCGTCAGCATCGAGCCGCCGACGGCCTGCACGACCCGCCAGCCGATCAGCCAGAGCGCCCCGGCACCGGCGTGGAACGGGTCGAAGGACAGGGCGACCGACGCGGCGCTGAACACGACGAAGCCGATGTTGTACATCTTGACCCGGCCGAACATGTCGCCGAGCCGCCCCAGCGTCACCACCAGCACGGCCTGCACCAGCAGGTAGCCGAGGATCATCCAGAGCAGGTAGCCGATGTTGCCCGCGGCGAGCGGGTCGAGCCCGATGCCGCGGAAGATGGCCGGCAGCGAGATGATGACGATCGAGCCGTCGAGCGCGGACATCAGCACGCCGAGCGTGGTGTTCGACAGCGCGACCCACTTGTAGCTCACAGCTCGTCCGCCAGCCGCTCGATCAGCGGGATGGCCGCGATCAGCTCGCGCTGCTCGGCCGCGGTGAACTTCCCGGCGAGCGCGGCCGCCATCCGCCGGGTGGTCTGCGACCGCCGGTCGGTGAGCAGCTTGACGCCGGTTTCGGTGACCGACATGAGGACCTTTCGGCCGTCGGAGTCGTCCTTGCGCCGCTCGACCAGCCCGCGCTCGACCAGCCCGGCCAGGGTGACGCCCATGGCCTGCGGTTTGACGCGTTCGAGGTCGGCCAGGCAGCCCGGGGTGGCCGGGCCGTCGCGGTCGAGCCGGGACAGGACCGAGCGTTCGGGCAGGGTCGGTTCGCCGGCGACGTAGCTCTGGCGCAGCCGCCGGACCAGCCGCCCGAGCGCGACGCGCAGGTCGGCGCTCGCCTGGAGGAGCTCCTCGTCCGTCACGATCGTCAACCTAGACTGATAAACCTGGGTTGATCAACTCGGACTTCGGTGCCGCTATCGGGTGAGCCGGGAGGTTTCGCCGCGATTCCGGTGTTACCGTCCGAAATGGACACACCCCGGAAGGACCGCCGATGACCACCCTGCACGTCGAGCACGCCGGCCACGACCACGTCCACCGCGAAGGCTGCGGCCACGCGACGATCCCGCACGGCGACCACGTCGACTACGTGCACGACGGCCACCTGCACCGCGCCCACGACGGCCACTTCGACGAGCACTAGCCAGGCGGAACTCGCGTGATCGAGCCCGGAACTCGCGTGATTGAAGCCGGAACTCGCGAGTTACGGCTCTGATCACGCGAGTTACGGCTCTGATCACGCGAGTTCCGGGTTCAGTGCACGTGGACCGGGTCCCACTCCGGGAACGGGTCCGGGCCGGTCGCGTCGCCGAGGCAGCTGTCCAGAGCGGCGAGCAGCGCGTCGCCGGCGAGGTCGACGCCGATGAACACCAGCTCCTGCCGCGGCTCGGCCGCGACGCCCTGGGGCTCGAAGCGTGCCACCGTGCCCGCCTGGGACCACAGCCCGGTCACCCCGGGCCGGGACGCCAGCGTGAAGAACCCCTTCGACCGCAGCACCGTCCCGAACTCGCCGGAGTCCAGCCGCCGGGTCACGAAGTCCCACAGCGCCGCCGGGTCGAACGGCCGCGCGGCGCGGAACACCACGCTGGAGATCCCGTACTCCTCCGTCTCCGGGACGTGGTCGCCGTTCAGCTCGGCCACCCAGCCCGGGGCCTCCTGCGCCCGGACGGCGTCGTACCGGCCCGTCCCGAACACCCGCTCCGGCGGCACCTGCGCGAAGGCACCCGTGACGACGTCGGCGGCCGGGTTCAGCCGCCGCAGCACCGCCACGAGCCGATCGACGTCGGGGGCCAGGTCGGTCTTGTTCAGCAGCAGGACGTCGGCGAACTCGATCTGGTCCACCAGCAGGTCGCTCACCGTCCGCTCGTCACCGGCGTACTGGTCGAGCCGGCGCTCCGCCAGGGAGTCGCCGGCCGCCAGCTCGCGGGCGAAGTTCGCCGCGTCCACCACCGTCACCATCGTGTCGAGGTGGGCGACCGCCTCCAGGAAGGTGAACGTCGCCGCCACCGGCATCGGCTCGGAGATGCCGCTCGACTCGATGAGCACGTGGTCGAAGCGGCCGCCGGAGCACAGCGCCGCGACCTCCTCCAGGAGGTCCTCCCGCAGGGTGCAGCAGATGCACCCGTTGGTCAGCTCGACCAGCCGCTCCTGCGAGCGGACCAGCGCGGCGTCGATGTTCACTTCGCTCATGTCGTTGACGATCACCGCGACCCGCAGGCCGGCCCGGTTGCCCAGGATGTGGTTGAGCAGCGTCGTCTTGCCCGCGCCGAGGAAGCCGGACAGGACGGTGACCGGGACGCTCACCGCGTGTGGAAGTGCTTCATCAGCCGGCGTGGGACCAGCTGTACCTTGCCGTCGACCGTGATCGGCACCAGGTCCGGCACGGCGGCCTTCCACTGCGACCGCCGGGACCGCGTGTTGCTGCGCGAGGTCTTCCGTTTGGGCACGGCCATCAGCGGGTGCCTCGCTTCCCGTAGCGGCGGTGGAACTTCTCGACCTGGCCGGCGCTGTCCATGATCCGCTGGGTGCCGGTCCAGAACGGGTGCGACCACGCGCTGATGTCGACCACGACCAGCGGGTAGGTGCGGCCGTCGGACCATTCGATCGTCTTGTCGGAGGTGATCGTGGAGCGGGTCAGGAACGCGTCCCCGGTGGCCGAGTCCTTGAACACCACGGGGTGGTAGCCGGGGTGGATTCCGGTCTTCATCGTTCTTCCTTTCGGTTCGCCGCGGAGTGCCGCGCCGGGTCGGGTTCGGTGTCCTCGCACGGTTCCTCGTGCCAGTCGCCGAACGGGTCGGGGTAGTGCGCCCAGGCTTCCGGTCCGGCCGCGAGCTCTTCGTCGGTCAGTAGAGCGCCGCGCAGGGCCGCGTCGATCTCGTCCGGCGTTGTCTGGTCGGTCACCACGACGAGTTCCTGAGCGCGGTCACCGTGCACCGGGTCCCAGCGCAGGGACGCCAGCGTCCGCCGCTCGGGGGAGACGTCCGTCCACTTCGGACCGTCAGGCGACGCGAGCCACGGTCCGGCGTGGCCGAGGCCCAGCCCGCCGCCGGCCGACTCGATCCAGAACGCGACGTCGGGCCGGCTGGCCACCCACGCGCGCCCGCGGGTGCGCACGACGCCGTCGAGCAGCACGTCGAGGGCGTCGTGCAGGCGCGCGGGGTGGAACGGCCGCCGCGCGGTGAAGGTCAGCAGGGCGATGCCGCAGTCGTCGTGCCACGGCGGTTCGCCGCGCAGCAGCGCGCCGTGCATGTCGGTCACCTCGCCGCGGCGGGCGTTCGCCGGGACGGCGTCGAGCACGCCCGCGCCGTCGATCCGGGCCAGCTCGACCCGGGGGATCGACGGCGCCACCCGGTCGAGCACCGCGGACGCCTTCGCGGCGCTCCACGCGTCGGTGGCCGCGCCGGCCAGCACCAGGACGTCGGCGAACTCCACCTGGGCCAGCGCGACCTGGGCGACCGTCCGCTCGTCCTCGGGGCTGCCCTGCAGGTTCCGGTCGGCCAGCTCGTCGTCACCGGTCGCGTCGGCCAGCCAGGTCGCGCAGTCGACCACGGTCAGGACGGCCCGCAGGTCGACGTCCTCGCTCACCGGCCGGTCGCCGACCAGGACGTTCCGGATCGCCCAGCTCACCGGCTCCGGCTCCATCGCTTCGTCGAGCCGGACGACGATCCGGGTCACCTCCGGGCGCCGGGCCAGCCGCCGCAGCAGCGGGAGCAGGTCCTCCCGCAGGGTGCAGGACACGCAGCCGTGGGCCAGTTCGAGCACGGTCAGCTCGTCGCGCTCGCCCAGCCGCAGCCGGCGGCGGACGACGCCGGAGTGGATCTCGCGCAGGTCGTGGTGGACGACGGCGGTGCCGGGCCCGGCCGCGCGCAGCAGCTCGGCGAGCGCGGCGTTCGGTCCGGCGACCAGACCGCTCACGAGGACGAGCGGGACGCGGGGGTGGTGGGTCACAGGTGCTCCAGGAATGCGGGCGGGGTACGGTGCGCTACAGTAACTGAAAACGAAAACCACTATCAACTCGGGAGGGCCTTTGTCCGCCGTGTGCCAGGTCACCGGCCGCAAGCCGGGCTACGGCAAGCAGGTCTCGCACTCCCACCGCCGCACGTCCCGGCGGTGGGAGCCGAACCTGCAGAACCGGCGCTACTTCGTGCCGAGCGAAGGCCGCTGGGTGCGGCTGCGCGTGTCCGCCAAGGGCATGAAGACGATCGACAAGCGCGGCATCGAGGCCGTCGTCGCCGAATTGAAGGCGAAGGGGGTGAAGCTGTAATGGCGAAGAGCACCGACGTCCGGCCGATCATCAAGCTGCGGTCCACCGCGGGCACCGGCTACACGTACGTCACCAAGAAGAACCGCCGCAACGACCCGGACCGGATGGTCCTGCGCAAGTACGACCCGGTCGCGCGCAAGCACGTCGAGTTCAAGGAAGAGCGCTGATGGCCAAGAAGTCGAAGATCGCGAAGAACGAGCAGCGGAAGGTGATCGCCGCGCGGTACGTCGAACGCCGCCGCGCGCTGAAGGCCGTCATCGCCTCGCCCGCGTCGCCGCCGGAGGAGAAGGCGAACGCGGTCGTCGCGCTGCAGAAGCTGCCGCGCGACGCGAGCCCGACGCGGATCCGCAACCGGGACGCCGCGGACGGCCGTCCGCGGGGGTACCTGCGGAAGTTCGGGCTGTCGCGGGTGAAGATGCGCGACGCCGCGCACCGCGGTGAGCTGCCCGGCGTCGCGAAGTCGAGCTGGTGAGCCGGATGCCGAAGCCGCCCCGCGACCGCCCGGGCAAGCGCAAGGTGAACCTGTTGCACGCCAACAAGATCACCCACGTCGACTGGAAGGACGTCGACCTGCTGCGGAAGTTCGTCTCCGACCGCGGCAAGATCCGCGCCCGCCGGGTGACGGGATTGACGCCGCAGCAACAGAAACAGGTCGCCACGGCGATCAAGAACGCGCGCGAAATGGCCCTGTTGCCGTATCCGTCCGCGGGCCGCGCGAGCTAAATCGGATGCGCGAAGCCGGGTGGCGCGCGATCATGGGCGTAAGAAAGGGGGCGTCGCAGGAGGATGTCCTGACGCACAGGAGGTCCACGCTTGCACGCCCAGCTCACGGTCACGCCCGCCCGGCTGCCCGAGCTCCTGCTCACCACCGCCGTCGTGCGGCCGGTGTTCCTCTGGGGCGCGCCCGGGATCGGGAAGTCCTCGCTGGTGCGCGACTTCGCCGCGTCGCTGGGCCTGGACTGCGTTTCGCTGCTGGGCACCCAGCTCGCCCCCGAAGACCTGATCGGCGTCCCGCAGATCACCGGCGGCCGCAGCCGGTTCTGCCCGCCGGAGCAGATCGCCCGCGACGAGCCGTACTGCCTGTTCCTCGACGAGCTGAACGCCGCCGCACCCGACGTCCAGAAGGCGTTCTACTCGCTCATCCTCGACCGCCGCATCGGCTCCTACGAGCTGCCGGCGGGCTCGGTCGTGATCGGCGCCGGCAACCGCGCCACCGACCAGGCCCTGGCCCGGCCGATGGCCTCGGCCCTGGTCAACCGCCTGGTGCACGTCCACCTGCGGGCCGCGCCGGGCGACTGGCTCGCCTGGGCCGCCGGGAACGGCATCCACCCGTGGGTGATCGAGTACCTGACCCAGCGCCCGGACCACCTGTGGAGCCCGCCGCCGAAGACCGAGGAGCCGTTCTCCACGCCGCGGTCCTGGCACATGCTCTCGGACCTCCTGCACTCCGCGGGCGACCCGGCCGACGACGAGACGATCGCGCTGCTGGCGTACGCGACCCTCACCCCGGCCCACGCCGGCGCCTTCCGCGCGTACCTCAAGGTCGCCCGGCACGCCTTCGACCTCGAGGCGATCCTCAAGGGCGACGCGCGCTGGCCCGCCGAGCCGGCCGACCGCGACCTGCTCTACTTCCTCGCCGAGACGTTCCGCGCGCGGCTGGTCAAGGACCTGCCCGCGGACAAGCGGCACGCCTCGGCCGCCGTGCGCCAGTTCGCCTTCCGCGCGAAGAGCCTCCTGGTCGAGCTGGCCGAAGTCTCCCTCGAGATGGCCCAGCTGGTCATCGCCGACGACGAAGCCGGGAACCCGCGGCTGCCGTCGTGGTTCCTGGTCGAGGCGGCCCGTGACCTGCCGCGGCTGGTGGCGGCGCGGGCATGAGCAACGCCCGCGCCGAGGCCCAGCGCCGCGAACGCCGGAACAAGGCGATCGCCGACGGCTGGGCGCAGGTCCGCTCGCACACCGTCCTCGAGCACCTCGGCCGGGGTGCGAGCCTGAGCACCGAGAGCACCGGCGCCGGCTGGGCCGTCGTCAGCGACCGCGGGACGATCACGCCGAACCGCGCCCGCGACGCCGAGGCGGGCGAGTGGGCGTGGGTGTTCGCGCACCTGCTGCTGCACCTCGGCCTCGGCCACCTCGACGAAGACCGGCTCGCCGAGGCGGAAGCGGTCACGCCGGGCCGCGAAGTCGACCCGGTCTACGCCGCCGCGTGCTGCGTCGCCGTCCACCGGTTCGCGGAGGCGGTGCGGGTCGGGACCGCGGTGCTGGACCTGCCCGAACTCCCGGGCACCGAGGAGGCGGCCCTGACCCGCGCCTGGCGGGAAACCGGCGTCCCGGCGCCGTTCGCCGACCTGGGCACCGGCCGGCCGTGCCTGGTGCTCGGCGAGCCGATGTCCCGCTGGCAGCGGCAGTACCAGGGCAAGCCGACGCCCTGGACCGAGCGGTTCGCCCGCGGCCTGATCGCCTCGGCCACCGAGGCCATGGAACGCGCCGCCGACGCGCGCGGCCGGACCCGCCACCGGCGGGCCACGGGGGAGTGGGACCGCGCGCTGTCCTGGTTCGTCTCGTCGTTCCCGCTGCTCGGCGCGGTCGCGGCCGGGTTCACCCTGGTCGTCGACGCCGAGGTGGTCCGTGCCTGGGACATCTCCCTGGCCGCGGTCGACGCCGAGCACGGCGAGATCTACGTCAACCCGGCCGCCGACCTGACCGCCGAGGAGTGGCGGTTCGTGCTGGCCCACGAGATGCTGCACGCGGCGCTGCGGCACGACCGGCGGGCCCTGGGCCGCGAGCCCTACCTCTGGAACGTCGCCTGCGACTACGTCGTCAACGGCTGGCTCGTCGCGATGGGCGTGGGCGAGCTGCCCCACGGCAGCCTGCACGACCAGCAGCTCACCGGGATGTCCGCGGAATCGGTGTACGACACGCTGACCACCGACATCCGGCGGGCCCGGAAGCTGGTGACCCTGGGCTCGCGCGAGGCCGGGGACGTGCTCGGCGACTGGCTGTCCGCACCGGACGCGGTCCGGCGCCGCTCCTCCCGCCGGGACGCGCGGCCGGCGCCGTGGGACGACCGCACCCGGGGCGTCGACCTCGACGAGTTCTACCGCCGGGCGCTCACCCAGGGCCTGGAGTACCACCGCGCGCAGGGTCGCGGGCTGCTGCCGGCCGGGCTGGAGCAGGAGATCCGGGCTCTCGACCACCCGCCGCTGCCGTGGGACGCGCAGCTGGCCCGCTGGTTCGACGAGCACGTCCGGGTGGAGCTGCCGGTGCGCAGCTACGCGCGGGCGTCGCGCCGCCAGTCCTCGACGCCGGACATCCCACGCCCGGGCCGCGTCCGGCCGGACCGCCTCGACCGGCGCGTCACCTTCGGCGTGGTGCTGGACACCTCGGGGTCGATGAACGCGGAGCTGCTCGGCAAGGCGCTGGGCGCGATCGCGTCGTACGCGCTGGCCCGGGACGTCCCGGCGGCGCGCGTGGTGTTCTGCGACGCCGTCGCCTACGACGCCGGCTACCTCGCGGTCGAGGACATCGCGGGCCGGGTCAAGGTCCGCGGGCGCGGCGGGACGATCCTGCAGCCCGGCGTCGACCTCCTGCAGCGGGCCGCGGACTTCCCGGCGGACGGGCCGATCCTGATCATCACCGACGCGCAGTGCGACCACGTCCGGCCGCGGCGGGAGCACGCCTACCTGGTGCCGCGGGGTGCGCGGCTGCCGTTCGCAGCCCGCGGGCCGGTCTTCCGCGTGGCATGACCCACGCTGGGCTGGCGCGCGGCTCCCGGCCCAATAAACTCCGGCGCATGGACGACCCGCACTACCTCTCCGGCCTGCAGCTGAGCGGCCGCCGCGTCGTGCTGATCGGCGGCGGTTCCGTGGCCCAGCGCCGGCTGCCCCGGCTGATCAGCGCGGGCGCCCGCGTCGAACTGGTGTCGCCGCACACGACGCCGTCGGTGCAGGGGATGGTGGACGCGGGCGAGCTCGTCTGGCACGAACGGCGTTACGAGGAAGGCGACCTCCGCGACGCCTGGTACGCGCTGGCCTGCACGGACGACCCCGACGTGAACGCCGCCGTCTGCGCCGAAGCCGAGCGGGAGCGGGTGTTCTGCGTCCGCGCCGACGAAGGCGAGTCCGGTTCGGCCGTGACTCCGGCGTCCGGACGGCACGGCGGCCTGCTGTTCGGGGTGCTCTCCGGCGGCGAGCCGCTGCGCTCGGCGGCGGTCCGCGACTCGATGCTCGACGGCCTGCACAACGGCACGATCGAAGACGGCCGCCGTCCGCACCCCGAGGGCACCCTGCCCGGCGTGGCGCTGGTCGGCGGCGGCCCGGGCGACCCGGAGCTGATCACGGTCCGCGGCCGGCGGCTGCTTTCGCGCGCGGACGTCGTCGTGGTGGACCGGTTGGCGCCCCGCGAGCTGCTCGACGAGCTCGCGCCCGAGGTCGAGATCGTCGACGCCGCGAAGATCCCCTACGGCCGCGCGGCCAGCCAGGACGTCATCAACAGCACGCTGATCGAGCGCGCCAAGGAGGGCAAGTTCGTCGTCCGCCTCAAGGGCGGCGACCCGTACCTGTTCGGCCGCGGCTTCGAAGAGGTGCTGGCCTGCGCCGAGGCGGGCGTCCCGGTCACGATGGTCCCGGGCATCACGAGCGCGTTCGCGGTCCCGGCGGTCGCGGACGTCCCGGTCACCCACCGCGGCGTCGCGCACGAAGTCGTGGTGGTCTCCGGTCACGTCGCCCCCGGCGACGACCGGTCCCTGGTGGACTGGGAGCTCCTGGCCCGTATGCGCGGCACGATCGTCCTGATGATGGGCGTCGAGCGCCTCCCGCAGTTCGCGAAGGCGTTGTTGGACGGCGGCCGCCCGGCCGACACCCCGGTCGCGATCATCGAGGACGGCACGATGCGCACCCAGCGCTCTCTCCGCTCCACTTTGGACACGGTGGTCACCGACGCGGCCGCCTCCGCAGTCCGCCCGCCCGCGGTCATCGTGATCGGCCCGGTGGCCGGCCTCGCCCCGGTGTCCTGACGCCACTTCCGCGTGACTGGGGCCGGAACTCGCGTGACTGGGGCCGTGACTCGTGTGATCGGGGCCGGAACTCGCGTGATTGAAGCCGGAACCCGCGAGTTACGCGCCCAATCACGCGAGTTACGTGCTCAATCACGCGAGATCCGGCTTTGATCACGTGAGATCGGGGGAACGCAACCGGCGGGCGGCGGTGAGGATTGCGTCGGCGACGTCGGGGAGGGGGCGGGTGGCGTCGATGATCGTGGCGCCGGGGTGGTGGTAGGCGTTGTCGGCGAGGGCCGCGGCCAGCTCCTCGGGGTGCTTGCCGAAGCTGTTCGACGTGCGGGTGAGGAGCCGGTGGCGGAGCGTGTCTTCGTCGATCACCAGGCAGATCACGAGGTCGAACAGGTCCCGCACGTCCTGGTGGTTCTCGGGGCAGCCGCAGAAGAACGCGACCCCGCCGGCCGTCCGGGCCGCCAGGGCCTCGACCTTCGCACGGCTGATCCGCCACCCGAAGCGGTCGAGCCAGCCCGCCGGCACCGGGTCGGGCGGGTCGGTGACGACTTCGCCGCTCGCCCGGTCCGCCCAGTGGTGATAACCCTCGTTGTCCGCGTCGACCGCGAGCTCGCCGCGCTCCTTCAGGAGCGCGCAGACCGCCGACTTGCCGGCCCCCGCGTTGCCGGTCACCCACACCAGAGGCATGTCAGTTCTCGTAGCAGCTCGCGGCGAAATCCCGGATCGCGTCCGACAACCGGGTCGGGTCGAACCGCAGCTCGACCGGGCTGCGGGCCTGGACGAACTCCGCGTCCGGCATGTCGACGGCCAAGGTGTCCGCGTCGCCGAACGGGTGGATCGGATCGCCCTGGTGACCGATCACCAGCGCGCGCGTCGAGATCTTGCGGCGCACCGACTTCGGCGGCGCGATCCGGCCGAACAGCACCCCGTGCAGCAGTGCCGCCATCGGGGCCGGACGCTGGGAGAGCGTGTCCGTGACGACGTCGACCCACTGGTTTCCGTGCGGGACCGCCGACGCCGCCAGCGCCACCGCCTGCACGGTGAACGGCAGGAACCGGGCCGCCATCAGCAGCGGTGCGAAGGTGACCAGCCCGGCGACGATCGCGTTGTCCAGCACCGGCATCTCGACGATCAGCCCCCGCGCCCGCGCGGGTGCCTGCACCGCCACCTCCAGGGAGACGTTCGCGCCCAGTGACGTCCCGCCGATGACGGCGGAGTCCACCTCGAGGTGATCGAGCAGGGCCAGGGTCTGCTCGGCGAAGGACGGCATCGAGTACAGCCACGACTCGGTCGGCCGGTCGGAGTCGCCGTGGCCGAGCAGGTCGAGGGTGATCACCCGGAAGCCCGCGCGGGCCAGCCGGCGGGCGAGCGGCGCGTGCATCCGGCGGGTCAGCATGATCCCGTGGGTGAGCACGACGACCTTGTCGCCGCTGCCGAACTCGGTGTACCAGAGCCGGTGGCCCTCGTGGTCGAACGAGCCGGTTAGCTCGATCGGGCGGGAGGCCCGCCGGACCGGCGCGGACGGGGGTTCGGACTCGATCGCGGTCGCGCTGGCCGGGCTCATGTCCCACCGTCCTCCCCGTGTCGGTGCCGGTTCTTCCAGGAAAGCATCCCCCGGCCGGGCCGGCACAGTGACCCGGGAGGGCAATTGACAAGGTGCCAATGGCGGGTGCCTGCGGGCATGGGTCAAGATGACCCCATGACCGCTACTGCTGACAGTCTGCCCGACCTGGTGTCCCTCAAGGTCGACGTCGCCGGCCATGTGGCCGAAGTGACGCTTCTCGGCCCCTCCAAGGGCAACGCGATGGGCCCGGACTTCTGGCGCGAGCTGCCCCTGGTCTTCCGCGCGCTGGACGCCGACCCGCAGGTCAGGGCCGTGGTGCTGACCGGCAGCGGCAAGCACTTCTCCTACGGCCTCGACCTGCCCGCGATGATGGGCGACTGGGCGCCGATGCTGGGCGGGGACAACCTGGCCGGCCCGCGGACGGCGTTCCTCGACCAGGTCCGGTCGCTGCAGGCGGCGGTCAGCTCGATCGCGGAATGCCGCAAACCGGTCGTCGCGGCCGTTTCGGGCTGGTGCATCGGCGGCGGGGTCGACGTCGTCGCGGCCGCCGACGTCCGCCTGGCCAGCGCCGACGCCAAGTTCAGCGTCCGCGAGGTGCGCGTCGCCATCGTCGCCGACCTCGGCAGCCTCCAGCGGCTCGCCTCGATCATCGGCGAGGGGCACCTGCGCGAGCTTGCCCTCACCGGCAAGGACATCGACGCCGCCCGCGCCGAGAAGATCGGCCTGGTCAACGACGTCCACCCGGACCAGGAGGCGCTGCTGACGGCCGCCCGCGAACTCGCCGGCGAGATCGCTGCGAACCCGCCGCTGGTGGTGCAGGGTACGAAGCAGGTACTGGCGGCGAATACCGAGCGCCAGGTCGCCGACGGCCTCCGGTACGTCGCGGCGTGGAACTCGGCGTTCCTGCCCAGCAAGGACCTCGGCGAGGCGGTCCAGGCCTTCCTGGAACGCCGCGCGCCGGAGTTCCAGGGCGAGTAGAAGGAGGCAGCGTGAGCGTCCACCACGCGTTCCGCGTCGCGCGGGACTACCTGCAGGCCCACCGCGAGGACTACGACACGGCGTACCGCGACTTCGCGTGGCCGGAGTTCGACGAGTTCAACTGGGCGATCGACTGGTTCGACGTCGTCGCGCACGACCCGGACAACGCCGAGCGGTACGCGCTGTGGATCGTCGAGGAGGACGGCCGCGAGAACCGCTGGACCTACCCCGAGATGTCCGGCCGGTCCAACCAGGTGGCGAACTGGCTGCGCTCGCTCGGCGTCCGCCGCGGCGACCGGCTCATCCTCATGCTGGGCAACCAGGGCGAGCTGTGGGAGACGATCCTCGCCGCGATCAAGCTCGGCGCGGTGATCATCCCGGCCTCGACGCTGCTCGGGCCGGCCGACCTGACCGACCGCGTGGAGCGCGGCGCGGCGAAGCACGTCGTCGTCCGCTCGGTCGACGCGCCGAAGTTCGCCGGCATCGAGGGCGGCTACACGCGGATCGCGGTGGGGGAGCCGGTCGAGGGCTGGCACGCGTACTCGGCCGCGTCCGCCGAGTCCCCGGAGTTCACCCCGGACGGCCCGACCAAGGCCGGCGACCCGCTGCTGCTGTACTTCACCTCCGGCACGACCGCGAAGCCGAAGCTGGTGCAGCACACGCACGTCTCGTACCCGGTGGGCCACCTGTCCACGATGTACTGGATCGGCCTGGAACCCGGCGACGTCCACCTGAACATCTCCTCGCCCGGCTGGGCGAAGCACGCGTGGAGCAACTTCTTCGCGCCCTGGAACGCCGAGGCGACGGTGTTCCTCTACAACTACAGCCGCTTCGACGCGGGCGCGCTGATGGCGCAGATGGACCGCTGCGCCGTCACCAGCTTCTGCGCGCCGCCGACGGTGTGGCGGATGCTCATCCAGGCCGACCTGACCGCGCTGAAGACGCCGCCGCGCAAGGTGGTGGGTGCCGGGGAGCCGCTGAACCCCGAGGTGATCGACCAGGTCGAGAAGGCGTGGGGCGTCACCATCCGCGACGGCTTCGGCCAGACCGAAAGCAGCGTCCAGATCGCGAACACGCCGGGCCAGGACGTCGTGCCCGGCTCGATGGGCCGCCCGCTGCCGGGGTTCGTGGTGGCGCTGGTCGACCCGGTCAGCGGCGAACGCGCCGCCGAGGGCGAGATCTGCCTGGACCTCGCGCACCGGCCGGTGGGCCTGATGACCGGTTACGCCGGCGACGACGAGCGCACGTCGACGGCCTTCGCCGGCGGCTTCTACCACACGGGGGACGTCGGTTCGATCGACGAACGCGGCTACATCACCTACGTCGGGCGCACCGACGACGTGTTCAAGGCGTCGGACTACCGGATCTCGCCGTTCGAGCTGGAGAGCGTCCTGATCGAGCACGAGGCGGTGGCCGAGGCCGCGGTCGTCCCGGCCCCCGACCCGATCCGGCTCGCGGTGCCCAAGGCGTACGTCGTGCTGGCTGCGGGCTTCTCGCCGGACGCCGGGACCGCGCGGTCGATCCTGGCGTACTGCCGCGAGCACCTGGCGCCGTACAAGCGCATCCGGCGGCTGGAGTTCGCGGAGCTGCCGAAGACGATCTCGGGCAAGATCCGCCGGGTCGAGCTGCGGGGCCGCGAGAGCGACCCGGCGCGGGGTGCGGGGACCGAGTTCCGCGAGGAGGACTTCCCGGACCTCAAGTCCTGAGGGCTCAGCCGCGAGTGCCCTCGACCTGGCGGCCGTCCTCGGTCGAGCACGCCGTCACGGGGTCGTTCGCGCCGCTGCCGCACGTCCACTCGTCGAGGACGACCGGGCCCGGGCCGTCGGCGTCGTTCGCCTCGGCCGGGGTCAGCTTCGCGAAGTAGTCCGTGAGCAGCTTCGTCGCCGCAGCGCAGTCGACCTTGCCGTGCGCGACGACGGCCGTCTTCGCGCCACCCGTGCCGGTGACGTCGCCGCAGGGCACGCCGGGGGCCGTCGACCCCGCGGCGGCCGCCGCGGCGGGCACCGGCGCCTCGGAGGAGGGCGCGGCGGGCGCCGGGTCGCTGCCGCAGCCGGCCAGCACGGTGGCCGCGGCGACGAGCAGCAGGGGGTAGGCGAGTGTCTTCATGGCCCCTCGGGATCGGATCGGACTCATTCGGACGGCACGACGGCGGCGAAGACCGTCTGCTCGCCCTTGGTGCAGGTGGTGCCGCCCTGGGCGGCGGGCGGCCCGGAGGTGCACAGCCAGCCGTCCACGGTCTCGTTCACCGCGTCGTTCGAGCCGGCGCCCTGGCGGCCGGCGATCTTGCGGTGGAAGTCGCCGACCAGCTTCGTGGCGGCGACGCAGCTGACCCCGGCGGCGCCGCTGTCGAAGACGTAGAGGGTCAGCCCGCTGGCGGCGGCGACGGTCCCGCACGACCCGGGCACCGACGGAGGCGGCCCGGACGGCCTGGTCACGGCGGGCGGCGCGGACTCGCTGCCGGAGGTACCGGGCGGAGGCGGCGGGGTGCCGGCCGACGTCGTCACGGAGGGTGGCGGCGTCACGGACGGAGGAGCCGGGGGAGCCTGCGCGGCGGGATCCCCGGAGCAGGCGGCGAGGACGGGCAGGGCGAGGCAGGCCGCGAGCCACGTCCTCGTGGTGGTCGGGTGGGGCACCGCGATCCTTCCTCCCCGCTGTGGTCCCGTGGCGTGCCCACGGGTGTGCCGGAGATTACAACAGCGCTCCGGCACCCCGGCCCGGTGGCCACCCAAAGGGTGTCCACAATGGACGATTAACATTCCGTTCACGCTCCGAAACCTCCCACTGCCATCAAGAATCGATCGGTCTAATCCGGGCCGGAACGGTTAACGATCCGGCCTCGCGTGCCGAAGATCTTGGTGGAGGCCGAAGAGCTTCCCCGTCCCGAATCCCCGTCCCGAACCCGTGAGAGCGATGAACGCCGACGCAGTGAGCACCGAAGACCCGTCCAGTCCGCCGACCGTCCCGAGCACCGTGGTCTGGTGCTGCGGCCGCCCGTACGTCCTCGAAGGACGAGCCGGCCGAGCCCGCTGGATGGGCACCGATTTCCGCGGCCGCCCCGAGTCGTTGAGCAGCGCTGAACTGCAGCGGCGCGGGTGGAGCCACCACCGCGCGAGCTGAGCGTGACGCCGGGCCGCGCCGATGGGTGGCCCGGCGGTTCGCTGCCGGGGTGGTCGCCGGATCTGGGTCAGCTGTGCTTCTGCCCGGTAGCTCCGCGCCACAGCGGCCGCATCCCGGCCGAGCTGCGCCGGCGCCCGCTGGTAGGCGCGCTTCGATATTCGCCGGCTCGCCGCCGCGTCGAGCGGCCCGGCCACCGCGCCGGCGAGGCCGCCTTGGTTGCCGTGGCGAGTTCGCAAGCCATCTGCCGCGTCGAGCAGGTCCCTCCGACTGAGCCGCCCGCGCGCCGGCCACGCCAACGAGGCCGCCCCGCATGCCCGCGGCGACCTGCAACCCGGCCGCCGCCCCGCGCAGGCTCCTCCGGTCAACCCCGCAACACACCCCACCCGGCCACCGCACCACCGGGCGCCCCGCCCCGGCCCCGCTGTTTAATGGCCCCGTGAGCACAGCCGCCCCCGAACCCGCCGCTCAGGCTGCCGAACCGTCGTTGCTGCGGCAGGCCCTGAACGTCCCCAACATCCTCTCCCTGCTGCGGCTGGCCGGGGTGCCCGTCTTCCTCTGGCTGCTGCTCGGCCCCCGGGAAGACGGCTGGGCGCTCGCCCTGCTCGTCTTCAGCGCGCTGACCGACTGGCTCGACGGGAAGCTCGCCCGCTGGCTCAACCAGATGTCGCGGCTCGGGCAGCTGCTGGACCCCGCCGCCGACCGGCTCTACATCCTCGCCACCCTGGTCGCCTTCCTCGTGCGCGACATCATCCCGTGGTGGGTCGTCGTTCCGCTCGTCCTGCGGGAGGCCGTGCTCGGCGTCTGCGTCGTCACCCTCCGGCGCCGGGGCTTCGCGCCGCCCGAGGTCACCTACCTCGGGAAGGGGGCCACCTTCGTCCTCATGTACGCCTTCCCCTTCCTGCTGCTCGCTCAGGGTGGCTCGGACGTCGCCGCGATCGCTCGGCCGATCGGGTACGCCTTCACCATCTGGGGCGCCGTCCTCTACGTCTGGTCCGGTGTCCTCTACGTCGTCCAGGCGCGCAACGCCCTGCGCGGCGATGCCGCGGAGTGAGCTTCCGCCGGGCCGTGGCGGGCGGCTGGGCCGTGTGGGTGTAAGACTTCGCCCAACACTTCCAGTGAGGGCATGAAAGGGGACCGGCGGTGTCCGCTCCTGAAGAGCTTCGCTACACCGAGGAACACGAGTGGGTCGCCACCCGCGGCGAGGACACCCTCGTGCGCGTCGGCATCACCGAGTACGCGCAGGACCAGCTCGGCGACGTCGTGTTCGTCGACCTGCCCGACGTCGGCCGGCAGGTGAGCGCGGGCGACGTCTTCGGCGAGGTCGAGTCGACCAAGAGCGTCTCCGAGCTGTTCGCGCCGGTCGACGGGGAGGTCGTCGCGGTCAACGACGCCGTCGCCGACTCGCCGGAACTCATCAACAGCGACCCCTACGGCGAGGGCTGGCTGATCGAGATCCGGCTCGACGACCCGGCAGGCCTGGAAGCCCTGCTCGAAGCCGAGGCGTACGACGCGCTGACCAAGGGCTGAAGCCCGCTCCGCCGGTTCGGGGAGCCGGGGCTCGGAGAATCGATCAGGCACGGTACGTTGGCAGCTACACGTTCTTGAGTACTGGCAACACAGCATGTGTGGAGGAGAGCTCAGGTGAGCACGAACGACGGGCCCGGCGGCGTTCCCCCGGAGCAGTCTCCGGAGCGGACCTCTGTCTTCCGGGCCGATTTCCTGGCCGAAGCCGAAGGTCGCGAGCCCGCCCCGGAAGCCCCGGTCCAGGGTGTCGACGCGCTGCCCCCGGGTTCGGCGCTGCTGGTCGTGAAGCGCGGGCCGAACGCGGGGTCGCGGTTCCTGCTCGACCGCGACACCACCAGCGCCGGGCGGCACCCGGACAGCGACATCTTCCTCGACGACGTCACGGTCTCCCGCCGGCACGCCGAGTTCCGGCGTGAGGGCGGCGAGTTCGTCGTCATCGACGTCGGCAGCCTCAACGGCACCTACGTCAACCGCGAGCCGGTCGACCAGGCCGTGCTCGCCGGCGGCGACGAGGTGCAGATCGGGAAGTTCCGCCTGGTCTTCCTGACCGGCCCGGGGCACGGGGGCCAGGGGGCGCAGTGACGGCGGCCGGACGGCCACAGAACCACGGACTGAGCATCGGGGCGGTCCTCGCGCAGCTGCGCGGGGACTTCCCCGATGTCACCATCTCCAAGATCCGGTTCCTCGAAGCGGAAGGCCTGGTCACGCCGGGCCGGACGCCGTCGGGCTACCGGCAGTTCGCCGCGGCGGACGTGGAGCGACTGAGGTTCGTCCTGGCCGCCCAGCGGGACCACTACCTCCCGTTGAAGGTCATCAAGGAACAGCTGGACGCGGCGGACTCGGGGGCCGGGCCCGCCGCGGCGCTGCCCCGCCCGCCGCGCCGGCTGGTCCCGATCGACGCGCCGGCGGAGAACGTCGGCCTGCCCGTGGCGGCCGACTTCACCCCGGGCAAGGAGCTGCGGCTGACCCAGGAGGAGCTCCTGGACCAGGCGGGCATCGACGCGGCCGCGCTGGCCGAGCTGCAGCAGTACGGCCTGGTCCGGCCCGGTCCCGCCGGGTTCTTCGACCCGGACGCGGTCCTGGTCGCGCGGACGGTGAAGGCGATGACCGAATTCGGCATCGAACCGAGACACCTGCGGGCCTTCCGCGCCGCGGCCGACCGCGAGGTCGGGCTGCTGGAGCAGATCGTGACGCCGGTGTACCGGCACCGCGACCCGGAGGCCAAGTCCCGGGCCGACGAGGTGGTGCGGGAGCTCGCGGCACTGTCGGTGACCCTGCACACGCTGCTCGTGAAGGCGGGAATCCGCGGCGTCGCGGGGTGTTGATCGATAACGGGGGAGTGAGATCCTCTTTGCGGTCCCATGTCAATGACTGAATGTTCGGCACCGCATGCCGTACCGTGAAGGCACGGGTTTGCGGCAGGCGAACCGAGAGAGTCCGGACAGCGAGCACAGCGCACGGATGACGGGTAGCGTCGGGAGTATGGGCGTGAAGCCGGTTCAGCGCTGCAGCCCGTGTGCACGAGAGGGAGGCGAAGCCCGATGAGCGAAATGCGCGTCGTCGGTGTGCGGGTCGAGCTGCCCGCGAATCAGCCGATCTTGTTGCTGCGGGAAACCGAGGGTGAACGGTACCTGCCGATCTGGATCGGCTCGGTCGAGGCCACCGCCATCGCCTTGGAGCAGCAGGGGGTCCGCCCCGCCCGCCCGCTCACGCATGACCTGCTGAAAGAGGTCATCGGAGCGCTCGGCCGGGAGCTCGAGCAGGTCGTCATCACCGACCTGAAGGAGGGCACGTTCTTCGCGGAGCTCGTGTTCGACGGCGACATCCGGGTGTCCGCCCGGCCAAGCGACTCGGTCGCGCTGGCCCTGCGGATCGGCGTCCCCATCCACGCCGTGGATTCGGTGCTGGAGGAAGCCGGCCTGATCATCCCGGACGAGCAGGAAGACGAAGTCGAGAAGTTCCGCGAGTTCCTCGACTCGGTTTCCCCGGAAGACTTCCGCGGAGCAGACACCTGATTCCTTGCCTTGACGCGGACGTCAACGTCTAGCGTCGAGGGCATGCGGATCGGAGAACTGGCGCAGCGCACGGGTGTCACCACCCGTGCGCTGCGGTTTTACGAGAACCAGGGCCTGCTGCGGGCCCGACGCTCGGCCAACGGCTACCGCGACTACGGCGAGGACGACCTCCAGCTGGTCCAGGAGATCCAGACCCTCCGGACGGTCGGCCTGACGCTCGAGGAGACGCGCCCGTTCGTCGAATGCCTGCGCAGCGGCCACGAGACCGGCGACTCCTGCGCGAACTCCATCGAGGTCTACCGGCGCAAGCTCGAAGAAGCCGACGCGCTTCTCGCGCGGCTCGGCGGCATCCGCGGCGAACTGGCCGCGAAACTCGCCGCCGCCCTCGACCGGCAGGCGCCCGATCCGTGTGTCGTGCCCGATTCCCCGCGCCCCTGAAGGAGCCTGCCTTGTCCGAAGTTGCGGTTGTCACCGATGCGACCTTCGCCGAAGTCCTCGGCAGCGACGTCCCCGTGCTCGTCGAGTTCTGGGCCACCTGGTGCGGCCCGTGCCGGATGGTCGGCCCGGTGCTCGCGCAGCTGGCCGCCGAACGGGCCGGGGAGCTCGCCGTCCGGAAGATCAACGCCGACGAGAACCCGGAGACGACCCGCTCCTACCAGGTCATGTCGCTGCCGACGATGATCCTCTTCCGCGGCGGCGAGCCGGTCGAGACGATCGTCGGCGCGTTCCCGAAGGCCCGCATCGAAGAGCGGCTCGACCGGGCCCTCACGGCGCCGTCGCTTTGACGAACGTGTCCGCCAGCTCGCGCCCGTACCGCTCCAGGTCCAGCGCCGGGTCGGCGGCGTAGGCCGCGGCGACGCCGTCGATGGCCTGCGCGATCGACATGGCCATCACCTCGGGCGTGAACTCGCCGAAGGCGCCTTCGGCCTGGCCCTGCTTCAGCTGGCGGGCCAGTCCGTGCACGCGCAGGTCGTCGACCAGCACCTTCGTCATCACCCAGCCGTCGGCGTCGTCGGCGTTGGCCGCCAGCTCCGTCAGCGCCCGGACGCACTCGGGGTAGGCCCGCAGGAACGCCACCGACGTCTCGATGTGCGCCCGCAGGTAGCCAGGGCGGTCGGCCGGGTCGAGGCCCCCGCCGGTGCGCTCGGTCAGGAAGCCGGCCTTCGTCTCGACGACCGTGCTGAGCACGGCCTGCATCAGGCCGGCCTTGTTCGTGAAGTGGTACGAGATCAGCCGGGTGCTGCTGAGCCCGGCCCGCTCCTTGATCTTGGCGAAGGTCGTCCGGCGGTAGCCCAGGTCGGCCAGGACGCCGATGGTGGCGCCGATGATCTGGGCCCGGCGCGCGGCCTCGGTGACGCCGAGGCCCAGTTCGGCCATGAGGTCAGGGTTTACTTGCATGAGTAAAAAGTTACTCGGCTGAGTAAATCCGGTCAAGGGGTTTGGATCACGCCGGAGGGGGTACGGCGAACGGCGCAACGGGTCAGCCGACCGCCTGGGCTTGCCGCGCGTCGCGTTGACCGGCACTGTCCGGGCGCTTACCGTCGAAGAAGAGAAATCGCCACGGTGTGATTCACGGTCTGGGGCCGGACCGTGGTGATTGATCTCCGGCGGGCCCCGCTCCTGGGGCCGTCCGGCTGTCATTCGCCGGCCACCAGGTCGGGCGAGGGGAGGCTTGCGTGGTCGAGGCTGGTTCCGAGAAGCAGCCTGTCGAGGTCGCGACCGGGGAGCAGGGGGAACTGTTCCCCGACAACTCGCTGCCCGACGAGCTGGTGGGGTACCGCGGCCCGGCGGCGTGCCAGATCGCCGGGATCACCTACCGCCAGCTCGACTACTGGGCCCGGACCAAGCTGGTCGCGCCCAGCATCCGCACCGCGCACGGCTCCGGCTCGCAGCGGCTGTACTCGTTCAAGGACATCCTCGTCCTCAAGGTCGTCAAGCGCCTGCTCGACACCGGCGTCTCGCTCCAGAACATCCGCGTCGCCGTCGACCACCTCCGCGTCCGCGGCGTCCGCGACCTCGCCCGGGTGACGCTGTTCTCCGACGGCACCACGGTGTACGAGTGCACCTCACCGGAGGAGATCGTCGACCTGCTCCAGGGCGGTCAAGGCGTCTTCGGCATCGCGGTCAGCGGCGCGATGCAGGAAATCAGCGGCACCATCCACGAGTTCCCGGCCGAACGCGCCGACGGCGGCATCGTCGAGACGCACGAACCGGACGAACTCACCCAGCGCCGCAACGCCCGCAAGACCGGGTGATCACCGCCGCGGCAGACAGAGTAAGGTTCACCGTGCGGTCGACGAATCCGCGCGGGAGAGTCCGAGCCACACCTTGAGCTCGGCGCCGAAGGAGCAAGTCCTCCCCGGAACCTCTCAGGCACCCTGGACCGCGCGGACGAGACGCCTCTGGAAAGCGGGTCGTCAGGACACACCCTGATGGCCCCGCCGACGGTGCAAGCCCGGCTCAACCTGCGGGCGAAACTCTCAGGCGCCCCTCGGGGTCAGACAGAGCGGGGAGGGTTCCTCCGGGTTCGGGAGAGCTGCGCTCGCGGAAAGCGCTCGCCCCGAACCCTCCGGAGTGTTCTGTGGGGGTGCAACCCCCACACCCCGCCCGGCGGGCTCCGCCCCCGGGCCCCCGCCGTGGTCACCTCCCGCTCGTCCGTCCGTTCTAGAGTCGGTCGAGTAATGCTCCGCTGTCCCCAGGAGGCCATCGTGGATCCGTCACTCGCCTCCCTCGAACAGGGCATTCCCTTCGCCGACCGGCACCTCGGGCCCGGGCCGGCCGAGCTGCGCCACATCCTCGACGTCATCGGCGTCGCCTCCCTCGACGAACTCGCCGAACGGGCCGTGCCGGAGTCGCTGCGGGAATCCGCGCAGCCGCTCGAACTGCCGCCGGCCGCCTCCGAAGCCCAAGCCCTCGCCGAACTTCGCGAGCTCGCCGCCCGAAACCGGCCCACCGCCGCGATGATCGGGCTCGGCTACCACGACACCTTCACCCCGCCTGTCATCCGCCGCAACGTCCTCGAAAACCCGGCCTGGTACACCGCCTACACGCCCTACCAGCCCGAAATTTCCCAAGGGCGGCTCGAAGCGCTGCTCAACTTCCAGACGATGGTCGCGGAGCTGACCGCCCTCCCGGTCGCCAACGCCTCCCTGCTCGACGAAGCCACCGCGGCCGCCGAGGCGATGACCCTCGTGCGCCGGGCCGGGAAGACCACGTCGAATCGGTTCGTCGTCGACGAAGACACCCTGCCGCAGACCCTCGCCGTGCTGCGGACGCGGGCCGAACCGCTGGGCATCGAACTCGTCGTCGAGGACCTCTCCCAGGGGCTGACCGGGCTCGGGCTCGGCGGCGACTTCTTCGGCGTCCTCCTGGCCTACCCCGGCGCGTCCGGCGCGGTCCGCGAACCCGACCTCACCATCGCCGAGGCCAAGAAGCACGGCGCGGCCGTGATCGTCGCCGCCGACCCGCTCGCCCTCACCCTGCTGCGGCCCCCGGGCGAGCTCGGCGCCGACGTCGCCGTCGGCTCGACGCAGCGGTTCGGCGTGCCGCTCGGCTTCGGCGGCCCGCACGCCGCCTACCTCGCCGTGCGCAAAGGCCTGGAGCGGCAGCTGCCCGGCCGGCTGGTCGGCGTCGCGAAGGACGCCGACGGCACACCCGCGTACCGGCTCGCCCTGCAGACACGCGAACAGCACATCCGCCGCGAGAAGGCGACGTCGAACATCTGCACCGCGCAGGTCCTCCTCGCCGTGATGGCGTCGATGTATGCGGTCTACCACGGACCCGAGGGCCTGCACGCGATCGCGCTGCGCGCCCACCGGATGGCGACGGTGCTCGCGGCCGGGCTCTGCGAAGGCGGCATCGAGGTCGTCCACGGCGAGTTCTTCGACACCGTCGTCGCGGCGGTGCCGGGCCGGGCGGACGCGGTCGTCGCGGCGGCCCGCGACCTCGGCGTCTCGCTGCGCCGGATCGACGGCGACCACGTCGGCGTCGCCTGCGACGAGACCACGACTCGTGAGCGGCTTTCGTGCGTGTGGAAGGCGTTCGGCGCCTCTGTGTCCGATGTGGACGGCCTCGACGCGGACACCGCCGACGCGCTCCCGGCCCCGCTGCGGCGCACCAGTGCGTACCTCACGCACCCGGTGTTCCACGCCCACCGCTCGGAAACCGCCATGCTGCGCTGCCTGCGGCAGCTGTCGGACAAGGACGTCGCCCTCGACCGCAGCATGATCCCGCTCGGCTCGTGCACCCTGAAGCTCAACGCCACCGCCGAAATGGAGCCGATCACCTGGCCGGAGTTCGCCGGCCTGCACCCGTTCGCGCCGGCCGAGGACGCCGCCGGGCTCCTGGAGGTGGCCGCCGACCTGAGCGCCTGGCTCGCCCGGATCACCGGCTACGACGCGGTTTCCCTGCAACCCAACGCCGGCAGCCAGGGTGAGTTCGCCGGCCTGCTCGCCATCCGTGCCTACCACCGCTCCCGCGGCGAGTACGCCCGTGACGTCTGCCTGATCCCGGCCAGCGCGCACGGCACCAACGCGGCCAGCGCGGTGATGGCGGGCATGCGCGTGGTCGTCGTCGCCTGCGACGCCGGCGGCAACATCGACCTCGCCCACCTGCGGTCCACAGTGGACGAGCACCGGGCCGGCCTCGCGGCGATCATGCTCACCTACCCGTCGACGCACGGCGTGTACGAAGACACCGTGGGCGAGGTCTGCGCGGCGGTGCACGACGCCGGCGGGCAGGTGTACGTCGACGGCGCCAACCTCAACGCGCTGATCGGCGTCGCCCAGTACGGCCGCTTCGGCGCCGACGTCTCCCACCTCAACCTGTACAAGACGTTCTGCATCCCGCACGGCGGCGGCGGGCCCGGTGTCGGCCCGATCGGCGTCCGCGCGCACCTCGCGCCGTTCCTGCCGAACCACCCCCTCCAGCCGGCGGCCGGCCCGGCCACCGGTGTCGGCCCGGTCAGCGCGGCGCCGTGGGGCAGCGCCTCGATCCTGCCGATCTCGTGGGCGTACGTCCGGATGATGGGCGCCGAGGGCCTGCGCCGGGCCACGCTCGTCGCGGTGGCCAACGCCAACTACATCGCCCGCCGCCTCGCCGAGCACTACCCGGTGCTGTACGCCGGCCACGAAGGCCTGGTGGCGCACGAGTGCATCCTCGACCTCCGGCCGCTGACGAAGGCCACCGGTGTCACGGTCGACGACGTCGCGAAACGGCTGGCGGACTACGGGCTGCACGCGCCCACGATGTCGTTCCCGGTCGCGGGCACGCTGATGGTGGAGCCGACCGAGACCGAAGACCTCGCCGAACTCGACCGCTTCTGCGCGGCGATGATCGCGATCCGCGCGGAAATCGACCGGGTCGCGGCGGGGGAGTGGCCCCTCGAGGACTCGCCGCTGCGGCAGGCCCCGCACACCGCCCGGTGCGTCACCGGCGAGTGGGACCGGCCCTACAGCCGGGAGACCGCGGTGTTCCCCGCCGGCCCGGCCGCGGCGAAGATCTGGCCGCCGGTCCGCCGCATCGACGGCGCCGCGGGCGACCGGAACCTGGTCTGCTCCTGCCCGCCGCCGGAGGCGTTCGCCTGAGCGAGCCATCGCGCGGGCACACAGGAACGGCGGGTAGGTTGACGCCCATGGTGAGTGGGCACGGTCCTGATCGGACGTCCGTGGTCGTGACCGGAGGCAGCGGCTTCATCGGCCGGGCCGTCGTGCACGCCCTCCGCGACCGGGGCGTCCCGGTCACCGTCGTGGACCGGGTCCCGTTCCCCGAGGACCTGGCCGGCGTCCGCGTGGTCGCCGGGGACCTCCGCGACGCGGCCGTCCGCGAGCAGGCCGTGACCCGCGAGACCGCGGCGATCGTGCACCTCGCCGCGCTGACGTCGGTGCTGAAGTCGGTCGAGCTGCCCGAGGACACCTTCGCCGACAACGTCCTGGTCACCCAGGAACTCCTCGAACTCGCCCGCCGCCACGAGGTGCCGAACTTCCTGCTCGCTTCGACCAACGCGGTGATCGGCAACGTCGGCGGCGCCACCATCACCCCGGACCTGCCGCTGCGCCCGCTGACGCCCTACGGCGCCACGAAGGCGGCGTGCGAAATGCTGCTGTCGGGCTACGCGGGCGCGTACGGCATGACGACGTGTGCGTTGCGGTTCACCAACGTCTACGGCCCGGGAATGTCCCACAAGGACAGTTTCGTGCCCCGGATGATGCGGGCCGCGCTGGACGGCGGCGGCGTCAAGGTCTACGGCGACGGCCGCCAGCGCCGCGACCTCGTGCACGTCGACGACGTCGTCCGCGCGGTGCTCCTCGCCCTCGGCAGCGGCTACTCCGGCCGCGCGATCGTCGGCGCCGGGCGTTCGGTGTCCGTGCTGGAAATGGTCGAAGCCGTGCGCGAGGTGACCGGCGCCGAACTGCCGGTCGAGCACGTCGAGGCCCCGGCCGGGGAGATGCCCGCGGTCGTCGTCGACGTCTCGGCGAGCGCGGAGACCATCGGCTACCGGCCGGAAGTCTCGCTGACCGACGGCCTCGCGACGGCGTGGAAGTACTTCTCCGGCCTCGCGAACCAGTGAAGGCTTTTCTCCGGCGGCACTGGCTGCTGCTCCTGCTCCTCGTCCCGGCGATCACCCTCCGGGTGCTGACCTGGCTGGCCTACCGCCCGGCGCTGCTGTTCATCGATTCCTTCCGCTACATCGACAACCTGCACGCCCTGCGCGCCGACCAGCTCGACCCGATCGGCTACGACCTGGTCCTGCGGCCGCTGCTCGCCGTCGGCGGGCTGGCCTGGGTCGCCGCGGTGCAGCACGCCGGCGGCGTCCTGATCGCGATCGGCCTGTACGCGCTGGTCCTGCGCCTCGGCGGCCGCCCGTGGGCCGGCGCGCTCGCCGCGGCCCCGGTCCTGCTCGACGCCTACCAGCTGCAGATCGAGCAGAACATCATGTCCGAGGTGACGTTCGAGGCCGTCCTCCTCGGGCTGCTGTGGCTCCTGCTCGGCTGGGGCACCCCCGGCTGGAAGCGCGCCGGCGCGGCGGGCCTGCTGCTCGGCTTCGGCGTGCTGACCCGGCTGATCGGGATCTCCCTCGCCGTTCCGCTGCTGGTCTTCCTCGTCGTCGCCGGGGGAGCCTGGCGGCACTGGGCGGGCTGGCGGCGGGCCGGTGCCGGCCTCCTGGGGCTCCTCGCTGTTTTGGTCCCGTACTCGGCGCGGGTGCACGCGGAGACCGGGAAGTGGGGGCTGACCGGGCCGTCCGGGAACATGCTCTACGGCCGTACCGCCGCCGTGGCCGACTGCGCGAACCTCCACCTCGACCCGGCGCTGATGGTGTTCTGCCCGGCCGAGCCGCGCGAAACCCGGCTCGTCGACAACTACACCCACGCCGACCTCGACCCGAACTGGCCCGGCCCGCTCCCGCCCGGCGCGGACAAGGCCGCGCTGGCGCACGAGTTCGCGATCGACGTCCTGAAGGAGCAGCCCGGCGACGTCGCCGCGGCGATCCTGGACGACTTCGCCAAGAGCTTCGCCTGGACGCGCGAGCAGGACCCCACCGACGTCCCCCTGGACCGCTGGCAGTTCCAGCCGACCTACCCGCAGTGGGCCGACCAGTCCCTGATCGACCTGGTCACGCTGCAGAACGACGGCGTCGTCGCGAGCGTCGACCAGCCCCTCGCCAAGATCCTGCGCGACTACCAGCTCGGCGGCGGGTACGTCCCGGGCGCGGTCCTCGGCATCGGCGCGCTCCTCGGCCTGCTGACGGTGTTCCGGCGCAAGAAACCCCTCGACCGGGCCCGGGCCGGGGCCCTGCTCGCGGCGTCGGCCGGGCTGCTGCTGCTGTTCGCCTCGGCGGTGTTCCAGTTCTCCTGGCGCTACCAGATCCCGGCGCTCGTGCTGCTGCCGGTCGCCGGCGCGCTCGGCTTCACCACGCTCACGTCGGCCAGCCGGAAGCGGCTCGCCGCCTTCCCCGACGACGTCGACTCCGGCGCCCTCGACGACTTCCGCGGCCGCCACCCCGACCTGGAACTGGCGCCGCTGACCGTCGTCATCGCCGCCTACAACGAAGCCGGCGGCATCGGCGAAGTGCTGGAGAAGATGCCGGACGAGTGCCTCGGCATGCCGGTCGACGTCCTCGTCGTCGTCGACGGCGGGACCGACGACACCGCCGCGATCGCCGAAGCGCACGGCGCGTATGTCTGCGTCGCGCCGCGCAACCGCGGTCAGGGTGCCGCGCTGCGGCTCGGCTACCACCTCGCGGCCGAAGGCGGCGCCGAGTACGTCGTCACGACCGACGCCGACGGCCAGTACGACAACAGCGAGCTGGAAGCCCTGGTCAGGCCGGTCGTCGACGGGACCGCGGACTTCGTCACCGGGTCCCGGCGGCTCGGGCACGAGGAAGCCGACAGCCGCGTCCGGTGGCTCGGCGTGCGCGTCTTCGCGGCGCTGGCGTCGGTGCTCACGGCCCGGCGGATCACCGACACGTCGTTCGGCTTCCGCGCGATGCGGGCGGAGCTGGCCTGCTCGGTCCCGCTGAACGAGCCGCAGTACCAGTCGTCCGAGCTGCTGCTCGGCGTCACCGCGCGCGGCGCCCGCGTCACCGAGCTGCCGATGAGCATGCGGCTGCGCAAGGCGGGCAAGAGCAAGAAGGGCGGCAGCCTCGTCTACGGCGCCAACTACGCGCGGGTCATGACCGGGACGTGGTGGCGGGGGTACGTGCTGCGCCGCGGCCGAACACGAACCGGTCGAGCAGCGTGAACTTGACGGCGAACACCAGCGCGTAACTGGCCACGTACGCGCCGTCGACGAGCACGACCCACCAGAAGTGCGGCAGGTCGAGGGGCGTCAGCAGCGAGCCGGCCAGGGTGGTCAGGCCGATCGACGCCAGCCCGCCGAGCCCGATCACCGCGAGGTAGGGCAGCAGTTCGCGGCGGACGCGCGGGCGCCCGGTGCGGCCCCACACCCAGCGGCGGGTGACCAGGAAGTTCAGCACCGCGCCGGCCGCCCAGGCCAGCGTGCTCGCCAGCGAAGCGGCGCCGCCGGTGGCGAGGACGGCGAGCAGCACGACCTGGCTGAGGACCGTGGCCGCGACCGACGTCGTCGCGGCGCGCGCCAGGCGGGCCCAGCCGCGATGGCGGGTTTCGTCCGCCGTGCGGGGCCGCACGCCGTTGGTTACGGTCGTCATGCCCCCATCCTCCCCGCGGGCCGGTCGCGCTGCCGTCCGACCCCCTCATGCATAGGAGATTCACAGGTCATTGCCAGGTCTTCATCAGCACGTGATCTATAGCGTTCGTGTGGCGTAAACGAGCAGGAAAGGCGGCACAATGCGTGTGCTGGTTCTCGGCGGTGACGGATATCTGGGCTGGCCGACCGCGCTGCACTTATCGGACAAAGGCCACGAGGTGGCCGTTCTCGACAATTTCGCGCGGCGCGGGTACGACGCCGAACTCGGCGTGGAAAGCCTGGTCCCGATCGAATCCCTCGCCGACCGCATCGCGACCTGGCGCGAGGTCTCCGGCCGGACGATCACCAGCTACGAAGGCGACCTCCTCGACGCGGAGTTCCTGTTCGCGGCGGTGCGTGACTTCGCGCCGGACGCCGTCGTCCACTACGCCGAGCAGCGGTCGGCGCCGTATTCCATGATCGACCGCGAACACGCGGTGTACACGCAGCACAACAATGTGATCGGGAACCTGAACCTGCTGTACGCGATCGCGGAGATCGACCCGGCGATCCACCTGGTCAAACTGGGCACGATGGGCGAATACGGCACGCCCAACATCGACATCGAAGAGGGCTGGCTGGAGCTGGAGCACAACGGCCGCTCCGACCGCGTGCTGTTCCCGAAGCGGCCGGGCTCGTTCTACCACCTGACCAAGGTCCACGATTCGCACAACATCGAATTCACCTGCCGCGCGTGGGGCCTGCGGGCGACGGACCTCAACCAGGGCGTGGTGTACGGCCAGCAGACCCCGCAGACGGCGCTGGACCCGCGCCTGGCCACCCGCTTCGACTACGACGCGGTGTTCGGCACGGTGCTCAACCGGTTCGTCATCCAGGCCGTGCTGGGCCAGCCGCTGACCGTGTACGGCAAGGGCGCGCAGACCCGTGGCCTGATCGACATCCGCGACACCGTGGAGTGCATCCGCCTGGCCGTCGAGCACCCCGCCGAGCCGGGGGAGTTCCGGGTGTTCAACCAGATGACCGAGAGCATGTCGGTGGCCGAGATCGCCGAGCTGGTCGCCGACCGGTTCCCCGGCCCGGTGCAGATCGAGCACCTGGAGAACCCGCGCACCGAGGCGCCGGAGCACTACTACAACGTGAAGCACACCGGGCTGGTCGGGCTGGGCCTGGAGCCGCACCTGCTGTCGGACACGCTGATCGAGTCGATGTTCGACATCGTGGGCGCGAACAAGCACCGGGTGAACCCGGAGAAGCTGCGCCCGACCGTCCGCTGGCGCGGCGCGCTGAAGAGCTAGGGAGTCCGTGGGGGCTCCCGCGTGGGGAGCCCCCACGGTTTCAGCCGGGCAGCTTGTCGAGGAAGCCGTGCACCCGGGCGATCTTCCCGTCTTCGAGCTCGACGACGTCGAACCCGATGGCGACCGGCTCGGCACCGGGCGTGCCGAGGTACCACTGGAAGCGCGCGAGGTCGTGGTGAGCGTCCGGCTCGGCGGGCAGGCTGAAGGTCAGGCCGCCGAACTGCTCCTGGGCCCCGGCGACGAACCGGTCGATCCCGTCGTGCCCGGTGACGGCGCCGAGCGGATCGGTGTAGCCGGCGGTCTCGGTGAAGACGTCGGCGACGAGCGCCCGGCGCTTGCCGGCGTCGGTCTCGTTCCAGACGGCCAGGTACCGCTCGACGAGGCTGCGGACGTCGGTCATAGTGACTCCTTCGGTTGGGGGACAACGGTTCCGCCGTCATCCGGTGCTGGAACCGACTCTGGCGGACGAGCGGCGGCCCGTCGATTACGCGAGAGGTAATGCCGGTGCGGCCGCGGAATCCGGTGGCGCGCCCCGGCCGCGGCTCGGCACACTCCGGGCATGACGAATGACGCCGAGCCGCCCGCGGCCCCGGCCCTGGTCCGCGACCTGGTCGCCGCGGCCCGCGCCGGGCAGGCGTGGGCCGCGCTCGAAGCCGTGGCGACCGCGGGTTACGCGGCCGGTGTCACCAAGGCCGCCCTGCTGCGAGGGTGCGGGGCGGCGCTGGACTTCATCGCCGACGGCGCCCCGGGCGGGACCGACGATCCGGCCTGCGACGCCGTCCTGGAGCTGATGGACCGCCTGGAGGGCTTTTGCCCGGCCGGCGCGGAGATCGAGCCATTACCCCGGAAGTAATGGCCGCCACGCCGCGCCCGCCGTAGCGTCGCTCGCGTGACGACCATGGTGCAGGGGCGGCAGCGGCCCGTCGGGGAGCTGCTGCGCGAATGGCGCGATCGGCGCCGGATCAGCCAGCTCGATCTGGCGATCTCGGCGGACATCTCGACCCGCCACCTCAGCTTCGTGGAAACCGGCCGCTCCAAGCCGAGCCGGGACATGGTGCTGCGGCTGGGCGAACACCTCGACGTCCCGCTGCGGGAACGCAACCGGCTGCTGCTCGCCGCCGGGTACGCGCCCGCCTACACCGAGACCGCGCTAAGCGACCCGGAGCTGGACGCCGTCCGCCGGGCGGTGCGGCAGCTGCTCGCGGGCCACGAGCCGTACCCGGCCGCCGTCGTCGACCGGAACTGGGACCTCGTCGACGCCAATGCCGCGGTGGGGCTGTTCGTCGCCGGGATCCCGCCCGAGCTGACCACCAACGTCCTGCGCGCGACCCTGCACCCGGACGGCATGGCGCCGCACATCCTCAACCTGGGGGAGTGGCGCGCCCACCTGCTCGGCCGGCTGCGGCGCCAGGTGACCCAGACCGCCGACGCCGGCCTCGCCGAGCTCTTGGACGAGCTGCGCGGGTACCCGTGCGAGCAGGCCGTGCCCGAGGTGGAGGTCCCCGGACCGGGTGACATCTTCGTGCCGCTGAAGTTCCGCCACGACGGCGTCGACCTGACGTTCTTCTCCACCGTGGCCACGTTCGGCACCCCGCTGGACGTCACCGTGGCGGAACTGGTGATCGAGTCGTTTTTCCCGGCCGACAGCGCGACGGCGGCGTACCTGCGCGAGCGGGCCGCCCGGGTGGGATGATGGGGGTCCGCGCAGCATCCGAAGTGAGGATCACCGGTTGATGGCCGTCCCGCCTTCGCTCGCCCTGTCCGTCGGAGTCCGCATCCCCCAGCTGCTGTTCGGCGTCGCCGGCCTGTCGCCGTCCGAAATCGGCCGGGCCGTCCGCATCGCCCTCGACACCGGTTACCGCGGCATCGACACGACGCCGGGCAGCGAGGCGGCGGTGGGCGCGGTGCTCGCCGCGGCCGAAGTGCCCCGCGAGGACCTCTTCGTCAGCGTGCACGTGCCCGCCCAGGGCTACGACAACGCCCGCCGGGCGGCTGACCAGGCGCTGGCGGCGCTGCAGCTCGAGCGGGCCGATCTCTGCCTGCTGGAGGGCACCAAGGGCGCGTTCACCGACACCTGGCGCGCGCTGAGCCGGCTGCGCGCCGACGGCCGGGCCCGCGCGATCGGCGTCGCCGGCTTCGGGGTCGCCGAGCTGCGCCGGCTGATCGACGCGACCGGCGCGGTGCCGTCGGTGAACCAGGTCGAGCTGCACCCGTGGCTGCAGCAGGTGCCGCTGCGCGAGTTCCACGCCGAGCGCGGCATCGTGACGGCCGCGGCCAGCCCGGCCGCGAACGCGGCGCTGCTGTCCGACGAGACGGTCACCGCGCTCGCCGCCAAGTACGGCAAGACCCCGGCCCAGATCGTGCTCCGCTGGCACCTGCAGACCGGCACGGTCGCGGTGGCGGCGTCGGCCACCACGACCCGGACCCGGGAGAACTTCGGCATCTTCGACTTCGAGCTGGCCGACGACGACCTCGCCGTGGTGGCCGAGCTCGACAACGGCACGCGGGTCTAGCGCCTAGGTGGACTTGATGCCCGCCGCGGCGAAGTCGGCCTGCTGGGCCGGCTGCTCCAGGTACTCGCGGAACGTCTGGGCGGCGCGCAGCGCGGTGTCGTCGACACCCGGGCCGGCGAGCCCGATGAAGGGGTAGTCCGCCGAGCGCGCGTTCGCCACCGACTGGGCGGGCGAGCCGATCATCTCGGGCTTCTTGGTGGTGAGCTCGCTGACCCAGTACGACGATTCGGGCAGCCAGGCGGCGGGCAGCCCGCCGATGGAGTCCAGCTTGGCCCGGCCGACCAGCGCGTCGAGCACCTGCGCCGACGGCTTGGCCTCGATCATGACGTGCACGCACTGCCCGTGCACGACGGTGGCGGCCTGGTTCCACCGGTCGGCCGCGGCGGCCACGGGCTTCTGCACGCTCGGCGTGACAACGACCCGCATGTGCGTGGTGCCGCCGTCACAGCTGGCGGCCTGCGCCTCGGCCCGGCTGTTCAGCTCGTTGTCGGCCCAGTTCCAGCCGACGACGCCGAGCCCGATGAGGACGGCGAGCACCAGGCAGGCGATCGGCCAGCCGGCGATCCGGCGGCGCGGAGCCTTCTTCCCGACGATCCGGTGCGACCCGGTGGCATCGCTCTTGCCGACGATCCGGTGCGAGCCGGTGCCTTCGCTGCGCGGAGTCCGGTTCGGCCCGGTGCTGTCCCCGCGGCCGGCGCGCTGGGGCCCGGTGGAGTCGGTGCGCTCGCCGCGGCCCGGGGTCTGCGGCCCGGTGCCGGTGCCGGTGTCTTCGGGCCGGGTGGCGACGTCCTCGTCCGGCGGGGTGATGACCTCGGTCCGCTCGGCGGCGGATTCCGCGGGGGCCTTGCCGCCCCGGCGGCGGGACCGCGGGGAAGTCCCTTCGCCGACGGGGGTGACGGGGTGCGCACCGGTGGCTTCGGCCCGGCGGGACGCGCGGGTGGACCTGCCGGAGCCGGGCGTCTCGACGCGGTCCGGGACCGGGGCGCCGCGGTCCTTGCGGCGGGAGCGCGAGGTGGTTTCGGCGGCTTCGCCTTCGGTGACCGGGTGGGCGCCGGTGGTCTCGCCGCGGCGGGTGCGGGGAGTGGTGCCGGTGGCTTCGCCGTTGGTGACCGGGTGAGCGCCGGTCGTCCCGCCGCGGCGGGAGCGGGCGGTGGCGCCGGTGGCTTCGCCGTTGGTGACCGGGTAGGCGCCGGAGGCTTCACCGCGGCGGGTGCGGGTGGTGTCGGTGACCGGGTGGGCGCCGGTCGCCTCGCCGCGGCGGGGTGCGCGGGTGGCGCTCTCGGCCGCGCCGGTGGCCTCGCCACGGCGCTGCGAACGAGTCGCGCTCTCGGCGGCGGGGTAGGAACCCGAGGCCTCGCCGCGGCGCGTGGTCTCGGGGTGGGCGACCGGGTAAGCGCCGGAGGCTTCACCGCGCCGGGAACGGGTGGCGGTGGCGGCACTGTCGGCGACCGGGTAGGCGCCGGACGCCTCGCCGCGGCGGGTGGCGATGGTCGTCGTGATCTCGCTGCTCGTCACCGGGTGGGCCCCGGAAGCTTCGCTCCGGCGAGGCGCGCGCGTCACGGCGGAATCGCCGCCGGCGACCGGGTACGAGCCCGAAGCCTCACCCCGGCGGGCGACCGGGTGGGACCCCGAAGCGGCCGGGTACGCCCCCGAGGCCTCACCCCGGCGGGTGGCCGGGCCGTCGGGCGCGGGCGGGAAGCCGGGCGCCTGCGCCCCTTCCGTGAAGAACACCGAACCGGACGATTCGCCCGGCACCCGGGCGATGCCGAAGGCGTCCGAGATGGAGCTGCGCCCCGGGGTGCGGAAGGCGCCGGAGGCCTCGCTGCGGCCCTCGGCGGGCACGCGTGGCGTGCGGTCCTGAGGGTGCGGCACCGGCTCCTCGTCCCGGTAGTGTCGCCCCATCCGTCATCCTTTCGGGGTGAGCGCATGCCAAGCACGCGCTGCTATGCAATCAAACCGTTATCACCCTAACAGGTGAGTATCGGTGAGAGAATAATCTGACTCACAGTGGGCCGCGCTCAGGGTGCTGCGCTGACCAGGCGATGGCAATGCGCAATCAGGCGATGACGCAGCGGCGCCGCCCGGCGGGCGAACTCCCCTTGGGCCCGGGCGTACTCCGCCCGGCCCGCGGCCGTCTCGATCCGCACCGGCGGGTAGCCGAACGAACCCAGGTCGTACGGGCTCGCCCGCATGTCGAGCGTCCGGATTTCGACCGCCAGCTCGAAACAATCCGCCACCAGCTCCGCCGGCACGAACGGGTCGAGCTTGTACGCCCATTTGAACAGATCCATGTTCGCGTGCAGGCACCCCGGCTGCTCGAGTGCGATCTGCGTCTCCCGCGACGGCGCCAGCTCGTTCAACGGCCGCGCCGGGCCGGTGAAGAAGCGGAACGCGTCGAAGTGCCCGCACCGGATGTCCAGGGACTCCACGACCGCGTCGGTGCCCGCCGAGCCGAGCCGCAGCGGCACCTGGTTGTGCCGCACCGAATCCGCGGGCTCGCGGTACACCATCGCCCACTCGTGCAGCCCGAAGCAGCTCAGCCGGGGCGCGCGGGACGCCGTCGCGGTCAGCAGGGCGAGGACGAACTCGGCCGTCCGCACCTTGCCCTCGCCGAAGCCCGCCGGGTCGAGCAGGACGCCCTCGGGCGTGGCGACGTACCCCTTGCGGTCCAGGAAGCGCCGCGCCGCGGGCCCGGCGAGCGCGACGCCGGGCCCGGGCTGCCACCGCTCGAGGTGGGACGGCCGGTACGAGTAGTACGTGAAGAGGAAGTCCAGCACCGGGTGCTTCTCGCCGCGCGCCCGCCGCTCCTGGTGCGGGCCGGTCCAGCGGCGCATCCGCGCGACGTGCGCCGCCTCCCGGGCCAGCCAGTCCGCCTCGGCGAGTACTTCGGTCATGCGCTCACGTGGGTGCCGTCGCGCACCGTGCCCACGTACTCCTCGACCAGGTCCTCCAGCGCCACGACGCCGACGGCGTTCCCGTTTTCGTCCAGCGCCCGCGCGAGGTGGCTGCGCTCCTTGCGCATGGCCGACAGCGCGACGTCGAGCCGGGCGTCGGCGCGCAGTTCGGTCAGCGCGCGCGTCTTCGAGGACGGCACCGTCGTGCCCGGGTCCTGCCCGGCCAGGTCGAGGATGTCCTTGACGTGGATGTAGCCGGTCAGGCGCCCGTCGTCGGTGCACACCGGGAACCGCGAGAAGCCGGTGGACGACACCGCCCGCTCGACCTCGCCGACGGTCGGGCCGCAGGGGAGCGTGGTCAGCTCGGCGGTCGGCACCAGCACGTCGGCCACCGTCTTCTGCACCGACGACAGCGTCTGGGCGAGCCGCTGGTGCTCGGACTGGTCGAGCAGGCCTTCGCGGCGCGACTCGCTGAGCAGCTCGGCCAGCTCGTCGGACGTGTAGGCCGTCTCCAGCTCGTCCTTCGGCTCGACGCGGAACGCGCGCAGCAGCGAGTTGGCCACGAAGTTCAGCAGCCAGATGAACGGGTTGGCCAGCTTCACCCACGCGACGTGCGCCGGCACCAGCCACAGCGCGAGCCGCTCGGGCTCGGCGATCGCGAGGTTCTTCGGCACCATCTCGCCGATCAGCACGTGCGCCACGGTGATGAACGCCAGCGCGATCGCGAACGAGATCGGGTGCAGCAGCGCCTCGGGCAGGCCGAGGGCGTCGAAGCCCGCCGCCAGCCGGTGCGCGATCGCGGGCTCGCCGACGCGGCCGAGCAGCAGCGAGCAGATGGTGATGCCCAGCTGCGCGCCGGCGAGCATCAGCGAGACGTGCCTGCTCGCGTTGATGACGATCCGCGCGCGCGTCTTGCCCTGTTCCAGCAAGGCTTCGAGCCGGTCGCGCCGGGAGGAGATCAGCGTGAACTCCGCGCCGACGAAGAAGGCGTTGGCCAGCAGCAGGACGACGACGAGGGCGATGTTCAGCCAGTCGCTCACGACGCCACCTCCGCTTGCGGGGCCGGTGCGCGGACCGGGGCGACCTCGACCTCGGCGATCCGGCGCTTGTCCATCGTGGTCACGGTGAGCAGCCAGCCGTCGACCTCGGTGGCGTCCCCCTCGGCGGGGATCTTGCCCAGCCGCTCGAGGATCAGCCCGGCGATGGTCTCGTAGTCACCGTCCGGCATCCGGAACCCGGTGACACCGGTGACCTCGTCCGCGCGCAGCTGCCCGGAGACCAGCCAGCTGTCCGCGCCGACCTGCTGGGAGGCCGGCGCTTCGCGCTCGTCGTGCTCGTCGCGGACGTCGCCGATGATCTCCTCGACGACGTCCTCCAGGGTCACCAGCCCGGCCGTGCCGCCGTACTCGTCGACGACGATGGCGAGCTGGAAGCGGGAGTCGCGCAGGCGCAGCAGCAGGTCGTCGCCGGGCAGGGACTCCGGCACGGTCGGCACCGGCCGCATGACCGAGCCGATCGGCACGGCGGCCCGGTCCGCCGCGGGCACGGCGAAGGCCTGCTTGACGTGCACGGCGCCGCGGACGTCGTCGAGGTCCTCGGCGTGCACCGGGAACCGGGAGAAGCCGGTGCGGCGGGAGATCTCGATGAGGTCTTCCACGGTGTCGTCGACGGCGAGCGATTCGAGCTGCACGCGCGGGGTCATCAGCTCCTCCGCGGTGCGCTCGCCGAACCGCAGCGAGCGGTCGAGCAGCTCGGCGGTGGAGGTGTCGAGCGTGCCGCTTTCGGCGCTGGAGCGCACGATCGAGCCCAGTTCCTGCGGCGAGCGCGCGGACCTCAGCTCTTCCTGCGGTTCGACGCCGAACTTCCGCACGAGGAAGTTCGCGCTGTTGTTCATCAGCGTGATGAGCCAGCGGAAGAGCGAGGAGAACCGCGAGTGGTAGCCGGCGACCGCGCGGGCGGTCGGCAGCGGCCGGGCGATCGCCAGGTTCTTCGGGAGCATCTCGCCGAGGATCATCGACAGCGACGTGGCGATGATCAGCGCGAGCACGATCGACGCGCCGCCGGCGAACCCGGCGGGCAGCCCGAGGCCGGTCAGCAGCGGCCGGACGAGCTCGCCGATCAGCGGCTCGGCCAGGTACCCGGTGATCAGCGTGGTCAGCGTGATCGCGACCTGGGCGCCGGAGAGCTGGAAGGACAGCGTCCGGTGGGCCTTCTGGACGGTCAGCGCGCGGCGGTCGCCGACCTGGCGGACGTTGGCCTCGACGGTGCTGCGTTCCAGGGCGGTCAGCGAGAACTCGGCCGCGACGGCGAGCCCGGTGCCGATCGTCAGCAGGACGAACAGGAGGACGCCGGAGACGGCGAGAAGGATCTGGATCATTCCGCACCCGCCTCGGTGGCGGGGGATGAACCTATCGGACAGCCGGGTCGGTCACCCGGCCCGGTACTGTCACCGGGTGACTGCGCTGCGCGCACGAAACGGTCACTCCTAGCGGGAAATCGGCGTGTACTGCGGTTATTGCGACAATCTTAACGTGTCTTTCGCGCTCGCCGCTCGCGTACCGGGTGTGTCGGAGCGCTCATCCCCGGCTCGGGCGGTGCCGGCGCACGGTTTCTTCGACGAGGTCCAGCACCGGCCCGAGCCCGGCGGCGGGCAGGCCCATGGCCAGGTGCGAGACGAGTCCTTCGAGGACGAGCTCGAGGAAGGCGGTGAGGACGTCGACGTCGACGTCGTCCCGCAGGTTGCCGGCCTCGCGCTGGCGCAGCAGGCGCAGCCGGGTGGCGGTGGTGAGCTGCTCGGACCGTTCGGCCCACCGGCCGCGGAACTCGGGATCGGTGCGCAGCCGCCGGCTCACCTCCAGGCGCGTCCCGAGCCAGTCGGCGGGGTGGTCGCCCCCGGCGAGCAGGTCCCGCATGACCTGGACGAGGCCCTGTTCGGCGACGACGTCGGCCATCCGCAGGGCGTCGTCCTCGGCGAGGGCGAGGAAGAGCGACTCCTTGTCGCGGAAGTGGTGGAAGATGGCCCCGCGCGAGAGACCGGTGGCTTCCTCCAGGCGCCGGACTGTGGCACCTTCGTAGCCGTAGCGCGCGAAGCAGACGCGCGAGCCGTCGAGGATCTGGCGCCGGCGTGCGTCGAGGTGATCCTGGCTTACGCGTGGCATCCTGAAATCCTGGCACCGCGGACCGGGAGTTCGCAATCCGTACGTACGTACTGTGACCCGGAGTGCAGGGAACCGCCCGGTTGCCCCCACCGTCCGAACGTTGCGGCGATTCGCTGACACGAAGTGAGACGGTTGGCTAAGGTTTGCCCCATCACGGTGGGTGAGCTGAGGGGAAGGTGCGCGGTGATCATCGGTGAGGCGGGCGCGGCGGCAAGAGCGCTGTGGGGCGACGTCTTCGACACCCCGGGCCGCGTCTACGGCGGCGGCGGCAAGGGCGGCCAGTTCAAAATGGACCCCGAGGAGCTCGCCGCGGTGATCGGCCAGTGGGAGGACCTGCTGGACAAGATCGTCGACGACGGCGAAAAGATCAAGGGGCTCCGGTTTGCCGACCGGGTGGCGCCGGGACAGGACCCGGCCAGCGACAGCTACGCGTCGACGACCGGCGACTCGATCTCCGCCCTCCAGCGCCAGAACGACTCGATGCGCAAGTACGCGCAGGCGTACATCAAGAAGCTCAAGGAAGCCCAGTCGAAGACCGTGGTCACCGACCAGGATCTGTCGGACACCTTCAAGGCATAGGCGAACGAACCTCGTGCGAAGCAAAATCTGCGTCCTCGCCGTGTCCGTGGTCGTTTCCGCGGGACTGGCCACTGCCTGCAACCCGACGACGGGGGGTGTCGCGTCCCCGGCCCCGAGCTCTTCGGCGCCGGCGGGCACGTCGCCGGTGGACCCGGAAGTGCCCAAGGTGACCCAGCCGCCGCTCGACGCGGGCAAGTACGCCTCCGACCCGTGCGGACTGGTGCCGAAGGACCTGCTGGCTTCACTGCGGTACACGGATCCGGGCAAGTACACCCCGCAAGGGGACACGCCGACCACCGCGGCGGGGCCGTCCTGCCTGTGGAAGCTCTCCGGCGAAGGGCTCGGGCTCTCGGCCGCGCTCGGCACCGGCAACCGTGAGCAGGGGGCGGGCGGATTGGCCGGGGCCTACGCCGCCTACCGCTCCGGCAAGATCACCAAGTTCCTGGAGCGCGCCCCGGACGTCGACGGCTACCCGGCGATCTACGTCGACGTCCAGGACGAGCGCGCGCTCGGCAGCTGCGGCCTGGACGTCGGCATCGCCGACGACCTCGCGTTCAACGTGTACGCCCAGGGTTACCAGGGCCAGGACGACTCCTGCGCGGTGGCCGGCCAGGTGGCGGCGAGCATCATCAAGACACTCAAGGGGGCCTGACGAGTGGACGGCAAGCAGATCTACGAGAACTTCAGACAGGGCGACACCAACGGCCTGCGCCAGGTGGCCGAGACGGTGCAGCAGCTGTCCGACGCCTACATGGAGCGGGGCGCGAGCATCAAGGCGCTGCAGTCGCGGATGGTGAACTCGTGGACCGGCGACGCCGCGGACGCGGCGAACGCCGGTGCCGGTCCGCTGGAACAGGCCTTCGCCGAAACCGCCGCGCCGCTCGACATCACCAAGGTTTCCGTCGACACCCAGGCCGCCGTCTTCGACTCCTCCAGCAATGCCGTCGTCGAAGTTCCGCCGAAGCCCGACAAACCCAATCCCTGGACCACCGGGCTGAAGGCCGCCATCCCGATCGCCGGGCCGTTCATGGCCAAGGACGACATCGACTCCTACCAGGCCGGGATGGCCAAGTACAACGCCGCGAACGAGACCAACGTCCGCGTGATGGACCAGTACAGCAACGTCACCAGCGGCACGCGGGCCTCGCTCCCGACCGAATACGGCATCCTCGAGTCCGACGGTGCCGCCATCGCCGTGACCACTCCGGACGGCCCCGGCCGGGTCGAGCCGACCGACCGGAGCAAGTGGCTGCCCGGGCACCCCGGAGGCGATCCCGGCAGCGACGACCACACCTCGACCACCGGCTTCGATCCCGGGCAGACCGGCGGCGGGGACAAGCCCGGCGGGAACGGTGGCACGGGTGGCACCGGGGGCACGGGCGGAACCGGAGGGACCGGCGGCACCGGCGGCACCGGAGGAACGGGCGGCACCGGGGGAACCGGCGGCGACGACACCCACACCACCGGCACCGGCCGCCCGAACGTGCCGACGCGGCCGGGGCAGACCACCGACCAGCCCGGGAAGACGCCGCCGAACACCGGTGGGGTGGACTTCTACCCCACCAACACCGGGGGTGGCCAGAACTACGGCCCGAACTTCCCGAACCCCAACGACCCCAATTCCGGCACCGGCGGTGGCCGCGGCCCGAACAGCGGGAACGCCGGCGGCCGGCTCCTCGACTCCACCGGCCGGGGAGGCACCGGATCCGGGGCAGGCGGCGGGAGCGGGGCGGGCGCGGCAGGCGAACGCGCCCTCGGCAGCGGCCGCGGCTCCGGCATGGGCAGTCTCGGCAACGCCGCCGCCGCGGAGGCGGCCGCCGCGCGGTCGGCCGCCGGGCGTGGCGGGCAGATGGGGCCCATGGGGCCCGGTGGGCGCCGGGGCGAAGGCGAAGAAGACGACGAGCACCAGCGGCCGGACTACCTGATCGAGGCCGATCCGGACGCGATCTTCGGGACCGACCAGCGGACCAGCCCGCCGGTCATCGGCGAATAAGGCGAATAAGGCGAATAGGGCGACCAAAGCGAACAAGAGGCAGGTGGACGTGGCAACAGGCCGGGTGGACGTTCCGGTCGAGGCGCTGGCCGCGCTGGCCGACCGGGAACAGGTCGGCCAGCTGCACCTCACCCTGCGTCCGGAGCCTCTGTGGCTCTCGGACGACGAACGTGAGGAAGCCGGCAAGCGGGTCGACGCCGCGCTCGCCGAGGCCGGGCTCGTCGATGCCCGCGGCCGGGCCACCGTCGACTTCCTCGACTGGCTTCCGCTGCTGGTCAGCCCCGCGCGGGAGTGCTACGGCTGGGTCGGCACCGGCGGCCAGACCTACGGCGTCCTCGCCGCCGCGAAGGGGCTGCAGGCCGTCCTCGCCGTCTCCGACGGGACGCACGTCGGCGTGCAGGAAATCGACCGGAACCGGCTGGCCGAGGCGCTCGTCGAGCAGCTGCCGCCGGTCGGGCCCGGCGGGGGACACCCGCGGACCGTGCGGGTGGCCGACCTGACCGAGGCCGCCCGGCGCGGGCAGGCCGCCTATCCGCTGGCTCCGGCGGTCGCCGACGTCGTCAGCCTCGTGCAGCGGCCCGTCTCGGGCAGCGGGGAGCTCTACGTCGGCCGTCGTGACGACATCGGGCGGCACACCTGCCTGCAGCAGCCGCTGCACTACGCCGACACCGACTGGGGCCGCTACCTCAGCTACACGACCGGCTCGGGCGACGACGCCGTCATCCACATCGGCCCGGCGGGCCCGCGGGAGCTGGCCGACACGCTCACCGAGCTGGCCGGCACCCTGGGCTGACCGAAAAACGCGTGCGCGGGAACGCGTCCAGGCGATAATGTGACAGCGCTGTTGTATCCGGGCGGGAGGACGCGCCGATGTACCCCGAGATCGAACCCTACGACCACGGCCGGCTCGACGTCGGCGACGGCCACGAGATGTACTGGGAGACCTGCGGCAACCCGCACGGCAAGCCCGCGCTCGTCGTGCACGGCGGCCCCGGCTCCGGCTGCTCCGCGAACGTCCGCCGGTTCTTCGACCCCGCGCGCTACCGGATCGTCCTGGCCGACCAGCGCGGCTGCGGCCGCAGCACCCCGCACGCCGGTGCCCCGGTCGCCGACCTGTCCGCCAACACCACCGGCCACCTGGTCGCCGACTTCGAGCGCCTGCGCACCCACCTCGGCATCGAAAAGTGGTTGCTGTTCGGCGGTTCCTGGGGTTCCGTGCTCAGCCTGACCTACGCGCTGCGCCACCCCGAGCGCGTCAGCGAGATGGTTCTGATGGGCCTCGCGACCGATCGCTTCGTCGAGATCGAGATGCTCATCCGCGGCCTCGGCGCCTACTTCCCGGAGGGCTTCGCCAAGTTCCGCGAAGGCGTGCCGGAAAGCGAGCGCGACGGCGACCTTTCGGCGGCCTACCACCGGCTCCTGATGGACCCGGACCCCGCCGTCCACCACCGGGCCGCGAAGGACTGGTGCGCCTGGGAGGACGCGATGCTGCCGGGCGTCCCGCCGCCCGACGTCTTCGAGGACCCGGCGTACCGGCTCTGCTTCGCCCGGATCGTCACGCACTACTTCAGCAACCGCGCGTTCCTCGAAGACGGCGAGATCCTGCGCCAGGCCGGGAAGCTCGCGGGCATCCCCGCGGTGCTGGCGCAGGGCGTGCTGGACACGAGCAACCTCGTCGGCACGCCCTGGCTGCTGCACCACGCCTGGCCGGGCAGCGAGCTGGTGATGCTGGACGACGTCGGGCACACCGTGTCGGCCGCGACGATGCAGGACGTCCTGATCGGCGCGACCGACCGGTTCGCGCTCAGGGGATGAGCAGGCCCGGCTCGCCTTCCGGGGCGAGCGCGGCGTCGGCGCGCCGGGCGCGGTTGGCTTCGGCGAGCCGCAGCCCGGTGACGCGCAGCGGCAGCCGGTCCAGGTTCCACTCCGCCAGCAGCAGCGCGATCTTCGCCTGCATTTCGGTGCGCAGCCGCAGGAACGAGTCGGCCGGGTCCGCACCGACCTCGCCCAGCAGCAGCCACCACGCCCAGGCCGCCGCGCCTGCGTTGGCGACGAAGTCCGGCACCACCGCGATCCCGCGGGCCGACAGCGCGGCCTCCGCGTCCGGCGTCGTCGCCGCGTTGGCCGCTTCGACGACCACCTTGGCCTTCACCACGCTCTCGTTGTCCGGCCGCAGCGCGTAGGAGATCGCGGCCGGCACGAGGATGTCCGCGTCGATCCCGACGATCGTCTCGCGCGGCAGCGCACGGACCCCGGCGGGCAGCCGGGAACGGTCCACCTCGCCGAAGCGGTCGCGCAGGTCCAGCAGCGCCGGGACGTCGAGCCCGGTGGGGTCGTACAGCGTGCCCGCGGCGTCGGCCACCGCGACCACCTTCACCCCGGCTTCGTGCAGGTACCAGGCCGCGCCGCCGCCCATCGTGCCGATGCCCTGGATCGCCACCGTCGTCTCGCGCACGTCCCAGTCCCACGCCGCCGCGACGCCCAGGCACGCCTGCGCCACGCCGTAGCCGCCGACGACGTCGCCGAGCAGCAGCCCGCCGGGGACCGGGGCGTTGAGGCCCGCCTGCACCCGGCGCAGGGTACGGGCCGGATCGGCCGAACGGCGGATCGCCGCGTGGTACGACTGCTCCAGCCCGAGCTCGGCGAACACCGAGTCGATCAGGTGCTGCGGGACGCCCAGGTCCTCGGCGGTCACCCAGTGCGCGTCCAGCCACGGCCGCAGGAACGCGCAGAAGCGCTTCAGCACGTCGAAGGCGCGCGGGTCCTTGGGGTCGAAGTCGAGGCCGCCCTTGGCCCCGCCGACCGGCAGGTTGAAGGTCGCGGTCTTGTTCGCCATGCCCCGGGCGAGGTCCTCGACCTCGGACATCGTGCAGCCGGCCCGCATCCGGGTGCCGCCGGTGGCGACACCGGAGACCAGGCTGTGCACGACCAGGTAGCCGTGCGCGCCAGTGACGGGGTCGGTCCACGTGAGCCGCATCAGCGGTTCGGCGGGGGTCATCGGGCCACTCACCTCCAGGGAAGTCCGGGGCGGCCTCGTGACCGCCATCACGAGCGTGCGCCCCCGGTGGCCCGCCCGTCCATTTAACGCTGCTGCACGATCTCGTTTAAGTTTTGTGTATGGAGCTTTCGTTGCACCGCTTGCGGATGCTGCGCGAGCTGCACCGCCGGGGCACGGTCACGGCGGCGGCCGCGGCCCTGCACTACACCGCTTCGGCGGTGTCGCAGCAGCTTGCACAGCTCGAGCGGGACGTGGGGGCGAAGCTGTTCGAACGGCTCGGCCGGCGCGTCCAGCTGACCGAACTCGGCACCCTGCTCACCGAGCACGCCGAGGAGATCCTCGGCTCGGTCGAGCGGGCGACCCTCGCCCTGGAGGAGGCCCAGGACGCCCGCACGGTCCGGCTGACCGCGGGGGTGTGGGCGTCGGTGGCCTCCGGCCTGCTGCCCACGGCCCTGACCGCCTTGGCGGGCGCACACCCCGGCATCGAGGTGCGCACCCGCGAACTGGCCCCGGAGGACACCGCCGAGGCGGTCCGGGACGGCAGCCTTGACCTCTCCTTCGTGATCGACTACTCCGACGCGCCGACGCCGTGGGACGCCGGGCTGGAACGCGCGGTCGTCGCCGTCGAACGGCTGCACGCCGCGGTGCCGCGGGGCGCCGTGCCGTCCGGATCGGCGGCCCTGGACGAGCTGGCCGAACACCCGTGGATCCTGGCCGGCGCCAAGTCGCACTTCGGGCGTGCGATGCGCACCGCCTGCCAGCGGCACGGCTTCTCGCCGAAGATCAACCACGAGGTCGAAGAACAGTCGACGGCGATGGCGATGGTGGGGGCCGGGCTCGGCATCACCCTCGTGTCCGACCTGGGGCTGCGCCTGCTGCGGCCGCCCGGGATCGACGTCGTCACGCTCACCACGCCGCTGCTGCGGACGGTGTCGATCGCCTACCGGCGCACCGCGTTCCGGCGGCCCGCGCTGCACCTCGTGATCGACGCGGTGCGGGCCTCCGCGGCCGAGCTCGGACTCGGCACCGAACCGGCTTTGCCCTGATCAGGGACTTCTTACAGGGTGGTGAACACCTCCCGGCCCGCAGGATCCGCCCTGAATTTGTCGTACCCCGCGTGTAGCGTCCGAAGGCGAGAAGTTCCCCCACCCACGGAACAGGAACGGACATGACAGCGGTGCACGATTTCCCCGAGAAGTCGGGTAGTGCGTCGAACCGCACCGCGCGGGTCCTGGCGGATCGCGCGGCCGGCGAGGCGTACGTCGCATCGGTGTGCTTCAAGCACGGACCACCGCGCCTGACCGGCGTGGAGCTGGAGTTCACCGTGCACCATGCCGACGACCCGGCCAGACCCCTCGATCCCGACGTCCTCGCCGCGGCGCTGGGCCCGCACACCCCGCGGACGCTCCGCCCCGGCAGTCCCGCCGCACCACTCCCGGCCGGCTCGCCCGTGAGCCTCGAACCCGGGTGCCAGGTCGAGATTTCCGCCCTTCCCCAGGCCTCGCTGCGCGAGCTCGACGCAGTCGTCACGGCCGACCTCCACCACCTGCGCGACAGCCTCGCCCGGCACGACCTCGTCCTGGGCGAAACGGGCATCGACGCCCACCGCGCGCCCCGCCGGCTCCTCCACACCCCGCGGTACGCGGCCATGGAGCGCCGGTTCGCGCCGATCGGTCCCGGCGGCCTCACCATGATGTGCAGCACCGCCGGCCTGCAGATCTGCCTCGATGCGGGGGAGCCCGAGCACTACGCGGCGCGGTGGGCGGCCGCGCACGCGATGGGCCCGCCGCTGCTCGCCCTCTTCGCCAACTCCCGCGTCCACGCCGGACGGGACACGGGACACGCCTCCGCCCGCTGGCTGGCGGTGCACGACACGGAAGCGGTGCGCACGCGCACGGCCGCCGTGGCGGGCGACGACCCGGCCGGCGCGTGGGCGGAGCGCCTGATGGACGTCCCCCTGATGGTGCTGCCCCGCGGCGACCGGCCGTGGGACGCGCCCGAGGGGCTGACGTTCGCCGACTGGATCGACGGCCGGGGCGCGGCGGCGCTGCTGCCGCGGCCGACGGTGGCCGATCTCGACTACCACCTCACGACCATGTTCACACCGGTCCGTCCGCAGGGGTACCTGGAGATCCGGTACCTCGACGCGCAACCGCCGGACGAGTGGCTGGCCCCGGTCGCCCTGGTGTCGGCGCTGCTCGCCCGGCCCGCCACCGTCGAGAAGGTGCGCGAAATCTGCGCGCCGGTCGACGGCCGGTGGACCACGGCGGCGCGGCGCGGCTTGGCCGACCCGGACCTGGCGGCCGCCGCGGCGGCGCTGGCCGGCCTCGGCTGCGCCGAGCTGGGCGTGACCGGGCTGGCGGAGGAGTCGATCACCGGGATCAGCGAGAGCGTGCTGGGGCGCGCGGACCGATCGAGGAGCGAAGCATGAGCACGGAAGCACTGGGCGAACTGAGCGCGCAGGACCTGCGCGCGCGGGCGGCGGAGGCGCTGACCCGGGCGCGGGCGCGCAGTGTCGCGCTGACCGACGCGGTCGACGACGAAGACCTCGTCCGCCAGCATTCGAAGCTGATGTCGCCGCTGGTCTGGGACCTGGCGCACATCGGCGTCCAGGAGGAGCTGTGGCTGGTCCGCGACGTCGGCGGCCGGGAACCGCTGCGCCCGGACATCGACGACATCTACGACGCCTTCCAGCACGCCCGCGCCGACCGGCCGGAGCTGCCGCTGCTCGGCCCGGCCGAGGCGCGCGCGTACGTCAAACAGGTCCGCGAGAAGGCCTTCGACGTGCTGGAGCACGCGCCGATGGACGGCCGGCGGCTGACCGAGCAGGCGTTCGCGTTCGGCATGATCACCCAGCACGAGCAGCAGCACGACGAGACGATGCTGGCCACCCACCAGCTCCGCAAGGGCGATCCGGTGCTGCACGCGCCGGAGCCGCCCCCCGCGCGGTCGGGCACGCTGCCGGCCGAGGTGCTGGTCCCGGGCGGGGCCTTCACGATGGGCACGTCGGCCGAGCCGTGGGCCCTGGACAACGAGCGTCCGGCGCACGAGGTCGCCGTCGAGGCGTTCTGGATGGACACGGTGCCGGTGACCTGTGGTGCCTACGCCGACTTCCTCGACGGCGGCGGCTACGACGACCGGCGGTGGTGGAGCGAGGCCGGCTGGGCCTACCGGACCGAAAACTCCATCACCGCGCCGCGGTTCTGGAAGCGGGAGCAGGACGGCTGGTGGCGGACCCGCTTCGGCGTGTACGAGCGGCTGCCGGCCGACGAGCCGGTCGTGCACGTCTCCTACCACGAGGCCGAGGCGTACGCGGCCTGGGCCGGGCGGCGGCTGCCGACCGAGGCGGAGTGGGAGAAGGCGGCGCGGTTCGACCCGGCCACCGGCCGGTCGCGCCGGTTCCCCTGGGGCGACGACGAACCGGCGGCCGAGCACGCCAACCTCGGCCAGCGGCACCTGCGCCCGGCGCCGGCGGGGGCGTACCCGGCCGGCGCGTCGCCGACCGGCGTGCACCAGCTGATCGGCGACGTCTGGGAGTGGACGTCGACCGATTTCCACGGCTACCCGGGGTTCTCCGCCTTCCCGTACCGGGAGTACTCGGAGGTCTTCTTCGGACCCGAGTACAAGGTGCTGCGCGGCGGGTCGTTCGGCACCGACTCGGCGGCCATCCGGGGCACGTTCCGCAACTGGGACTACCCGATCCGGCGGCAGATCTTCGCCGGCTTCCGCACCGCCCGCGACGCGGCCCCCGGCGAGGTGGGGTAGGCGCATGTGCCGCCACATCGGCTACCTCGGCGAGCCGCTTTCGCCCGCCGAGGCGCTCTTCCACGCCCCGCATTCCCTGCTGGTGCAGTCGTACGCGCCGGCGGACATGCGCGGCGGCGGCTCGGTCAACGCCGACGGGTTCGGGCTGGGGTGGTACCCCGGCCCGGGCTCGCCGCCGCTGCGCCACCGGCGTTCGACTCCACTGTGGACGGACGAGACGCTGCCGCCGCTGGCCGCGGCGGTCGCTTCGGGCGCGTTCGTCGCCGCGGTCCGCAACGGCACCACCGGCCTGCCGGTGACCGAGGCGGCCGCGGCGCCGTTCACCGCCGGGCCGTGGCTGTTCAGCCACAACGGCGTCGTGCGCGGCTACCCGGATTCGCTCGCGGAACTGGCGAAGACCCTGCCGGTCACCGAACTGCTGACCCTGGAGGCGCCGACGGACTCGGTGGTGCTCTGGGCGCTGCTGCGCGCCCGGCTCGCCACGGGCGCGGACCCGCTGACCGCGGTGGCGGAACTGACCCTCGCCGTCGAAGCGGCCGCGCCCGGCTCCCGGCTGAACTTCCTGCTCACCGACGGCACCACGCTGATCGGCACGACCTGGACGCACGCGCTGTCCGTGCTGGAGACCCCGGCCGGAGTGTGGCTGGCGTCCGAACCCCTCGACGGCGACCCGCGCTGGCGGGCAGTCCCCGACCACCACGCCGTGCGCGCCACCGCAGCCGGCGTCGACCTGCTTCCCCTGACCCAGGAGCTGTCATGACCGAAGTCGATCTCGACCACCACCGCTCCGGCGACGCCGTCACCGCGGAACTGCGCGCGGACGTCGTCGCCGGGCTCACCGCGGCGCAGAAGTGGCTGCCGCCCAAGTGGTTCTACGACGCCGACGGCAGCGAGCTGTTCGAGAAGATCACCCAGCTGCCGGAGTACTACCCGACCCGCAGCGAGCGCGAGGTGCTGGCCGCGCACGCCGGCGACGTCGCCGAGCTGACCGGCGCGCACACGCTCGTCGAACTCGGCTCGGGATCGAGCGAGAAGACCCGCCTGCTGCTCGACGCGCTCACCGGCCACGGCACCCTGGAGGCGTTCGTCCCCCTGGACGTGTCCGAATCCGCGCTGGCCGAGGCCGCCGAGGCGATCTCGAAGGACTACCCGGAGCTGGCGGTGCGCGGGGTCGTCGGCGACTTCACCCAGCACCTCGACCTGCTGCCGGACGGCCAGCCGCGGGTGGTCGCCTTCCTCGGCGGCACGATCGGCAACTTCCTGCCCGCCGAACGCGCGACCTTCCTCCGGTCGGTCCGGGAGGTCCTGGACGAGGGGGAGTGGCTGCTGCTCGGCACCGACCTCGTCAAGGATCCCCGGATCCTCGAACGCGCCTACGACGACGCGGCCGGCGTCACGGCGGAGTTCGACAAGAACGTGCTGCGGGTGATCAACGCGCGGCTCGGCGCGAACTTCGACGTCGACGAGTTCGAGCACGTCTCCCACTGGGACGCGGAAAACGAGTGGATCGAGATGCGCCTGCGGGCCCGGCGGGCGCTGACCGTTGAGATCCCGGGGGCGGACCTGACGGTGCGCTTCGCCGAGGGTGAGCACGTCCGGACGGAGATCTCGGCGAAGTTCCGCCCGCGCGGCGTCGAGGAGGAGCTGGCCGCGGCCGGGTTCGCCCTCGAGCACTGGTGGACCGACTCCCAGCAGCGGTTCGGGGTGAGCCTGGCAAAATCCGTGCGTGGCTAATCCTCTCCGCGCGCTGGCGCGGGCCGCCGGCACGAAACCGTGGCTGATGCGCATGGCCCGGTTCGTCGTGTGGGCGGACCGGAAACTGCACAAGGCATTCGGCGGCCGGGTGAGCCTCGTGGCGCTCGCCGGGCTGCCGTCCCTGCGCCTGACGACAACGGGCCGCAAGAGCGGGCTGCCCCGCAGCACCAACCTGCTCTACTACCCCCGCGGCGACGGTTTCGTGCTGACGGCCTCGAACTGGGGCCGCCCGCACGACCCGGCCTGGGCGCACAACCTGCGGGCGAACCCGAAGTGCACGGTGGCCCTGGCGGGCAAGCCGGTCGACGTCGTGGCGCGGGAGCTGGCCGGTGACGAGTACGAGCGGATGTGGGCGGAGCTGCTCGCCTTTTGGCCGGGTTATGCGATGGAGCAGCGTGAGGCGGCCCGGACGTTGCCGGTTTTCGTGCTGGCGAGGGTGGCTCGATAGGTTCTGACCATCCGTTCGGCCGGTGCCGGGATTCACCGGTTTGTGCCAGTCTCTCCCGGGTAACGCGCCGTGACGTCGTGACCTCGCGGCGAAGTGTGCGACCCAGGGAGGAACCATCTTGCCGAGATCCACACAGGGCCGGGTGCGGTCGTTCGCGCTGGTGGGGGCGCTCGTGGCCGGCGTGGGGCTGGCCGGGCCGGCCGGGACCGCCGCCGCGGCGGAAGACTCGGTCGTCAAGCCCGCCGCCGTCGGCGCGACCCCGGCCGTCGCCTGGGGCACCTGCGCCGGCGACGTCCTCGCCGGCGTGCCCGCCGACCAGGTCAAGTTCTACAGTTGCGCCCGCTACCGCGTCCCCATCGACCACGACAACGCTTCGCTGGGCACCATCGACATCGCGCTGCTCAAGCGCGCCGCGCGCACTCCCGGCCAGCGCGTCGGGTCGCTGTTCCTCAACCCCGGCGGTCCCGGTGGCCCGGGCCTGACCATGCCGATCGCCGGCCAGGCGATCTTCCGGCCGCAGGTTCTCGACCGGTTCGACCTGATCGGCTTCGACCCGCGCGGGGTCGGCGCGAGCAACCCGCTGCGCTGCTTCACCACCCAGGAAGACGCCGACGAGGTCTTCGCCGCCCAGATCGGCGTGCCGATTTCGCGCGCCGAAATCTCGGGCACCCTGGCCAGTTACCGCGACTACGGCCGGTTCTGCAAGAACAACGCCGGTTCGCTGCTCGACCACATGTCCACCAAGGACGTCGTCCGCGACCTCGACACGCTGCGCGCCGCCGTCGGCGACCGGAAGCTGAACTACGTCGGCTTCTCCTACGGCACGCTGATCGGCTCGACGTACGCGGCGATGTTCCCGAAGCAGTCGCGCGCGATCGTGATCGACGGCAACGTCGATCCGGCCCTGCGCACCAGCGACGGCGTGCAGTACGACCGGGAACGCGCGCAGGGCTTCGAGATCGCGCTGGACGCCTTCCTCAAGCGCTGCGACCAGGTCGGCCCGAAGTGCGCCTTCAGCGACGGCAACCCGCGGGCGAAGTTCGACGAGCTGCGGGAGTACCTCCGCAAGCAGCCGATCACGCTTCCCGGCTCCGACCCGCTCGACATCAGCGAGTTCACCGGCACCGTGGGCGGTGTCCTCTACAGCCCGGGTGCGTTCGCCGCCCTGGCCGACTGGCTGCAGACGCACTACACCGCGATCCACCCGTCCGCGCAGGCGCAGACGCAGTCGCTGCGGCCCCGGCCGCTGACGGCACCCGCCCTCGGGCACCGGGGCCTGGCCGACCTGAGGCCGGACAGCCCCTACACCGGCGACGACTCCTACTTCGCCGTCAACTGCGCCGACAAGCCGTTCCGGATCAGGCAGGAGCAGGTGCCCGACATCGCCGCGAAGTGGGAGCGCGAGTCGCGGACCTTCGGCCGGTCGCAGGCGTTCTCGGACACCGCGGCCTGCCCGGTGTGGCCGGCGAAGAAGCCGGACGCCTACCGGGGTCCGTGGCGCGCCAAGACCGACGTCCCGGTGGTCGTGGTCGGCAACTACTACGACCCGGCCACGCGGTACAAGTTCGCCCAGCGGATGGCGGCCGAGCTCGGCAACTCCCGGCTGCTGTCGGTCGACGCGTTCGGCCACTGCATCCTGGGCGACTCCCTCGGTGTCGACCAGGCCGTGGCCGACTACCTGACCGACCTGAAGGTGCCGGCGAACGGGCAGGTGTTCCAGCCGAACGTCCAGCCCTTCGGAGTGTGAGCCCGGTCCCGCGGCCCTTCCCCGGGCCGCGGGACCGGCTACCCTGGCTGGGTTGATCATCGACGAACACGGGAAGCGAGGTGAGCGGCACATGCCAGCGGACAGTCCCCGGACGGCCGGGCGCGCGCTCACCGGAGGTTTCCGGCGGGGCTAGCTTCCGGCCGCCCCCTGTCCGGCAGTGCGCGCACGCCGGAAAAGAGCCGGATCATGACCATTTTCGACATGCTGCTGCGCGTGGGCGCCGGTGTCGGCCTGGGTGCCGTCATCGGGGTCGAGCGCCAGTTCCGCGCCCGGATGGCCGGGCTGCGCACCAACGCCCTGGTCGCGGTGGGTGCCACCTTGTTCGTGCTGCTGTCCGCCCACGGCTTCGGCGGCCTGGCCTCGAGCGGCGACGCCGACCCGACCCGGGTCGCGGCGCAGATCGTTTCGGGTATCGGGTTCCTCGGCGCCGGAGTGATCCTGCGTGACGGCCTCAACGTCCGCGGCCTCAACACGGCCGCCACGCTCTGGTGCTCCGCGGCGGTGGGCGCGCTGGCCGGAGCCGGGCTGTACGTCGTCGCGGCGGCCGGGACGGCCGTCGTGGTCGGGGTGAACGTGGTGCTGCGCCCGCTGGGCCGCGTCGTCGACCGCCGCCCGGACGCCGGCGACGAGACGCCGACGAGGTACGCGTTCCAGGCCGTCACGCGCGATGCGACGGAAGCGCACGTACGGGCGTTGCTCGTGCAGTCCTTGACGCGCACCGACTTCCGGTTGCTGTCGGTGCTGAGTACGGACCGGGACGACCGCACCGTGGAAGTCCGCGCCGAGCTGGTCGGCGACCAGCGCGACGACGCCCAGATGGAGGCGGCGGTCTCGCGGTTGTCGCTGGAGCCGTCGGTGTCGAGCGTGCGCTGGGAAGCCGTGCCCGCATGAAAAAGGGCCTCCCCGCTCGAGCGAGCGGGGAGGCCCTGAACCGCAAAACCCTTACGCCTGCGTCATCTTCCGCAGCACGTACTGCAGGATGCCGCCGTTGCGGTAGTAGTCCGCCTCACCCGGGGTGTCGATGCGGACGACCGCGTCGAACTCGACCTTGGTGCCGTCCGCCTTGGTGGCCGTGACGTGCACCGTGCGCGGGGTCGAGCCCTCGTTCAGCGCCGTGATGCCCGCGATGTCGAACGTCTCCGTGCCGTCCAGGCCGAGCGACGAAGCCGACTCGCCCGCCGGGAACTGCAGCGGGATGACGCCCATGCCGATCAGGTTGGACCGGTGGATGCGCTCGAACGACTCGGTGATCACCGCGCGGACACCCAGCAGCGACGTGCCCTTGGCCGCCCAGTCGCGCGACGAGCCCGAGCCGTACTCCTTGCCGCCCAGCACGACCAGCGGGGTGCCCGCCGCCGCGTAGTTCTGGGCCGCGTCGTAGATGAACGCCTGCGGGGCGCCTTCCTGCGTGAAGTCGCGGGTGTAGCCGCCCTGGACGTCGTCGAGGAGCTGGTTGCGCAGCCGGATGTTCGCGAACGTGCCGCGGATCATCACCTCGTGGTTGCCGCGCCGCGAGCCGTAGGAGTTGAAGTCCTTCTTCTCCACGCCGTGCTCGGTCAGGTACTGCGCGGCCGGGGTGCCCGGCTTGATCGCGCCGGCGGGGGAGATGTGGTCGGTGGTGACCGAGTCGCCCAGCTTCGCCAGCACGCGCGCGCCGGTGATGTCGGTGACCGGGGCCGGCTCCGGCGTCATGCCCTCGAAGTACGGGGGCTTCCGGACGTAGGTGGACTCGGCGTCCCACTCGAAGGTCTTGCCCTCCGGGGTGGGCAGCGACTTCCAGCGCTCGCCGCCGTCGAAGACGTCCGCGTAGTCCTTGGTGAACATCTCCTGCGTGATCGCGTGGTCGATGGTCTCCTGGATCTCCTTGGCCGTCGGCCAGATGTCCTTGAGGAAGACGTCGTTGCCGTCGGTGTCCTGGCCCAGCGGCTGGTTCGCGAAGTCGAAGTCCATCGTGCCGGCCAGCGCGTAGGCGATGACCAGCGGCGGCGACGCGAGGTAGTTCATCTTCACGTCGGGGTTGATCCGGCCTTCGAAGTTCCGGTTGCCCGAGAGCACCGAGACCGCGGTGAGGTCGTTCTCCTGGATGGCCGCGGAGATCTCGTCCGAGAGCGGGCCGGAGTTGCCGATGCAGGTGGTGCAGCCGTAGCCGACCAGGTGGTAGCCCAGCTTCTCCAGGTACGGCCACAGGTTGGCCTTGGTGTAGTAGTCGGTGACGACCTGCGAGCCCGGCGCCATCGACGTCTTCACCCACGGCTTGACCGCGAGGCCCTTTTCGACGGCGTTGCGGGCGAGCAGCGCGGCGCCGAGCATGACCGACGGGTTCGAGGTGTTGGTGCACGAGGTGATCGAGGCGATCACCACGGCGCCGTGGTCGAGGACGAACTCGCCGCGGTCGGCGGAGCTGACCTTGACCGGCTTGCTCGGGCGGCCGGACGCGCCGTTCGCGGCGGAGCTGGTCACCGGCGCGGCGTCGTCCTCGGCGAACGACAACGACGGGGCGTCACTGGCCGGGAAGGACTCCTCCGAAGCCTCGTCCATCTTGGTGTGCGGCGTGGAGTCCTCGCCGTCCACGTAGTCGTGGATCGACTTGCGGAACGAGGACTTCGCGTCGGACAGCTCGATGCGGTCCTGCGGGCGCTTCGGGCCGGCGATCGACGGGACGACCGTCGACAGGTCCAGCTCCAGGTACTCGGAGTAGGCGGCCTCGCGCGACGGGTCGTGCCAGAGGCCCTGCTCCTTGGCGTAGGCCTCGACCAGCGCGACCTGCTCGGCCGAGCGGCCGGTCAGCTTGAGGTAGCGGACGGTCTCGTCGTCGATCGGGAAGATCGCCGCGGTGGAGCCGAACTCCGGGCTCATGTTGCCGATGGTGGCGCGGTTGGCCAGCGGCACCTCGGCGACGCTCTCGCCGTAGAACTCGACGAACTTGCCGACCACGCCGTGGCGGCGCAGCATCTCGGTGATGGTGAGCACGACGTCGGTGGCGGTGACGCCGGCCGGGATCTCGCCGGTCAGCTTGAAGCCGACGACACGCGGGATGAGCATCGACACCGGCTGGCCCAGCATGGCCGCCTCGGCCTCGATGCCGCCGACGCCCCAGCCCAGCACGCCCAGGCCGTTGACCATGGTGGTGTGCGAGTCGGTGCCGACGCAGGAGTCGGGGTAGGCCTGGCCGTTGCGGCTCATGACCGTGCGGGCGAGGTGTTCGATGTTGACCTGGTGCACGATGCCGGTGCCCGGCGGGACGACCTTGAACTCGTCGAAGGCGCCCTGGCCCCAGCGCAGGAACTGATAGCGCTCGCGGTTGCGCTCGTACTCGATCTCGACGTTGCGCTCGAAGGCGTCGGCGCGGCCGAAGACGTCGATGATGACCGAGTGGTCGATGACCAGCTCGGCCGGGGCGAGCGGGTTGACCTTGTCGGGGTCGCCGCCGAGGTCGGTGACCGCCTCGCGCATGGTCGCCAGGTCGACCACGCAGGGGACGCCGGTGAAGTCCTGCATGATCACGCGGGCCGGCGTGAACTGGATCTCGATCGACGGGTCGGCGTTCGGGTCCCACGAGCCGAGCGCGCGGATGTGGTCGGCGGTGATGTTCGCGCCGTCCTCGGTGCGCAGCAGGTTCTCGAGCAGGATCTTCAGGCTGTAGGGCAGGCGCTCGGCGCCCTCGACCTTGTTCAGGCGGAACACCTCGTACGAGGCGTCGCCGACCTTCAGCGTGTCTTTGGCGCCGAAGCTGTCCTTGCTGGCGGGTGAGGTCACGTCTAACTCCAGTGGCGGGGACACCGCGCCGGTGCGGCGCACGTCCCGGGTCAGTTCGGTCGGTTCGGTGGTGGCGAGTCTTGCGCACCCCCACCGTAGGACCGGATTCGGGATGCCACACCTCGCGGTGCTTCAAACAGTACGCGTGTCCTGTTTAACGGACAAGACGACACGCGGTGTGGGCTGCGCCATCTGATTCGTGGGTCCCTCAATGAGGGGAATTGGTGCCTACGTTGTGTAAGTTTCCGCTGATGCTTGTGATAGTGGTGTGACTGCAGTGACACGCGGTGTGCGCTGGTGAGCGGAGGTGGCGGTCTTGTTTGGACGGTGCCGTGATCCGAGGGTGCCGCGCGGCCGCCGGGGACTCAGCGTGAGCGCGCTCACGCTGGTGATCCTGCTCGGGGCCGGCGGCACGGGCCTCGCGGCGCCCCCGCCACCGCCCAACCCCAGCGACTCCGAGATCCAGGCCGGCAAGGCCGAAGCGAACGCCAAGGCCGGTGAGGTCGGCCGGCTGACCAACCAGCTGGCCCAGGCCGAGCAGAAGCTGACGCAGCTGCAGGACGACGTCGAGCTCAAGCAGGAGCAGGCCAACAAGGCCCTGGTCGACCTGCAGGCCGCGCAGGACGACGCGGCGCGGGCGGAGAACGACGCGAAGGCCGCGCGCACCGAGGCGGACGCGGCCTCGGCGGCGATCGAGCAGGCCCGGGCCGACCTCAGGACGTTCGCCGCGGCGAGCTTCCAGCAGGGCAGCACGGTCGGCTCGCTCTCGGCGTACCTGAGCGCGGACAGCCCCAAGGACATGCTGGCCCGCGCGCAGCTGCTCGACGCCGTCGGCGGCAACCGGCTCAACGCCCTCGACCGGCTCCAGCAGGCGCAGACCGAGAAGGCCAACAAGGACGCCGCCGCCCGCAAGGCCGCCGAGATCGCCCAGCAGAAGCAGGACGCGGCGCGCCGGGCGAAGAGCAGCGCCGACGCGGCGCAGACCACCGCCGAGCAGGCCCAGGACGGTCAGGCCGCGCAAAACGCCCAGCTGGAGAAGAACAAAACCGACGTCGAGCAGCAGCTCTACGCCGCCCAGGCCAAGGTCAGCGGCCTGCAGGGGCAGCGGCAGCGGTACCAGGACTGGCTCGCCCAGAAGCAGCGCGAGGACGAAGAACGCGCTCGTCAGGCCGCGCTCGCCGCGTCCGGGGGCGGCGGCCGTCCCGCGGGCCGCCCGGCGCCGTCGGGCCCGGCCGGCTCGTCGATCGAGGCGGTGATCGCGCGGGCGATGTCGAAGCTCGGCATGCCGTACGCGTGGGGCGGCGGCAACGCGAGCGGCCCGACCCGCGGCATCCGCGACGGCGGGGTGGCCGACCGCTACGGCGACTACAACAAGATCGGCTTCGACTGCTCCGGCCTGATGATCTACGCGTTCGCCGGGGTCCGCGCGCTGCCGCACTACAGCGGCTACCAGTACTCGTCGGGCCGCCAGGTACCGCTGTCCCAGATGCGCCGCGGCGACCTGCTGTTCTGGGGCGGCCCGGGCGGCATCCACCACGTGGCGCTCTACCTCGGCGGCGGGCAGATGGTCGAGGCACCGCAGTCCGGCCTGCGGGTGCGGGTCGCCCCGGTGCGCTACGGCGGGATCATGCCGTACGCGACCCGGCTGATCGGCTAGCTCGGCTAGCCGCCGGCGGCCTTGAGCTTGCGCCAGCCGCCCGCGCGGTTGTTGGCGATGATCTGGCGGAACATCGCCGTCAGAGCCGGGGCGTTGATCCGCTCGCCCTCGCGGAAGGCGACCGTCCGCGCGGTCTTGTTGCCGTGCCCGGCGGTGATGATGCCGTCCGGGTCGGGGACGATGCCGCCGTCGTAGACGAACACGTTGACGTGGTCCTTCGCCGCCAGCAGGGCGCAGATGTTGCCCTCGAGCACGAAGTAGGGCTGCCGGGTGCGCTTGATCGTCTCGACGACCTCGGGGTCGGCGGCGTGCACCAGCTCCCGGACCTCCCGGCAGATCGCCTGCTGCCAGCCGGGCAGGGCGTCGATGTAGGCGTCCACGCGGGGCTCGACGACGTAGGTCATGGGGCGAGTATGCGCGAAAACCCGGTCGACGGGGTCGCCGTCGGGGCTCCAGGATCGCCGGGTGGACGACGAACTGAACGCGCTGCGGCGCACCCGGATGCGCTGGAACACGCCCCTGTCCGAACTGCACGCGGAGCTGCTGCTCGACCGGATGGCCCTGGATGGCGGGCACCTCGTCGACCTCGGCTGCGGCTGGGGCGAGCTGCTGCTGCGGGCGCTCGACCGTGCCCCGGGCCTGCGCGGGACCGGCGTCGACACCGACGAGACGGGGCTGGCGCGGGGCCGGGCGGCGGCCGCGCAGCGGGGTCTGGCGGCGGAGTTCACCGCGTCGGACGCCGCGACCTGGGACGTCCCGGTGGAACGCGCGTTCTGCATCGGCGCGGCCCACATCTTCGGCTCGACGAAGGCCGCCCTGGAAGCGCTCGCCCGGGTGGTGCGGCCGTCGGGCCGGCTGCTATACGGCGACGGCTTCTGGGCGGCTCCGCCCGGCCCGGCGGCCCGCGAGATCTTCGGCCCCGACCTGCTGACCCTGCCGGAACTGCTCGACGCGGCGGACGGCGCCGGCTGGCGCGTGCTGCACTTCAGCACCGCCGACCAGCTGGAATGGGACGACTTCGAGTCGACGTCCCGGGCCGGCTGGGCCGAGTGGCTGGCGGCGCACCCGGCCGACCCGCGTGCTCCGGAGGTGCGGGCGTGGCTCGACCGGCGGTTGCGGGAGTACGTCCGGGAGTACCGCGGCGTGCTGGGCTTCACCTACCTCGTGCTCGGCCGCTAGGGTGCCCCGGTGCGCTACGCGGGGATCGTGGTGGCCGGTGGGGCGGCCCGCCGGCTGTCCGGTGTGGACAAGCCGGCGCTGACGGTGGGCGGCAAACCGTTGCTGGCCCGCGCGATCCACGCCCTCGACGGCGCCGAGAGGGTGATCGCGGTCGGCCCCCGGCGGCCCGGTTTCGACGTGGTGTGGACCCGCGAGCCGGTGCCGGGCACCGGACCGGTGGCCGCGCTGGCGGCGGGCCTGGTCTTCGTCCCGGACGACGTCGAGGCGGTGGTACTGCTGGCCGCCGACCTGCCGGGCGTCCGCCGGTCCACTGTGGACAGGCTGGTGTCGTCGATCGGCGACACCGAAGGAGCGGTCCTGGTGGACGCGGCGGGCCAGCGCCAGTGGCTCCTGGGCGCGTGGCGGCTTGCGGCCCTGCGGGCGGCGGTGCCGGAGCAGGCGGAAAACGCGGCCCTGCGCCGGGTCCTGGGCGGGTTGGCGGTGGCGGAGGTCCCGGCGGAACGGGGCGAAGCGGACGACATCGACACCCCGGAGGACCTCGAGCGGCACGGCGCGGGGTGAGCGGTGCTCTCGGTTGTGAGCGGTGCGCTGCTCCGGTTCGAGAGCGGTGCTCTCGGTGGTGGGCGGTGCGCTGGTCCGGTGTGTGAGCGGTGCTCTCGGTTGTGGGCGGTGCGCTGCTCCGGTTCGAGAGCGGTGCTCTCGGTGGTGGATGGTGCGCTGGTCCGGTGTGTGAGCGGTGCTCTCGGTTGTGAGCAGTGCGCTGCTCCGATTCGAGAGCAGTGCTCTCGGTGGTGGATGGTGCGCTGCTCTGGTGTGTGAGCGGTGCTCTCGGTGGTGGGCAGTGCGCTGCTCCGGTTCGAGAGCAGTGCTCTCGGTGGTGGATGGTGCGCCGCTCTGGTTCGAGAGCGGTGCTCTCGTCAGAGAGCACCGCTCCCCGGCCCGCTCCCGCTCGTTGCGTCAGGCCGACTCGCCGGTGGCCGGGTCGATCACCGACGCCACCTCGCGGATCGTCGTCACCGGGAAGCCTCCGCAGTCCGCGTGCTCCCGGACCGCGTCCTCGTTCTCCGCCAGGTACACGCACGTGATCGCGTTGCCGGTCACGTAGCTGTGCACCCACTGGGCCCGTCCGGCCATCCCGTCCAGGACCTGGTTGGACTTGGCCGAAATCGCCTGCAGCTCGTCCGCCGTCATGCGGCCGGCGCCGGGGATCTCGCGCTCGATGAGGTAGCGGGCCATGGCGTTCTCCTCTCTCGGTGCCCGTCCGGGCAGTAGCCGGAACAGAGCAGGCTCATCCGGGTGATGCGTCCGTCGGCTCCCGTGTCGGCGAACGCCTGCTGCTCGACCACGAACCAGCCGTCGCCGAGGCGCGCCGCGCGGAGCCGGGCGCGCCAGTGCAGGTGCAGGCGCGGGCCGATCTCCGAGGCGCCCGACGAGAGCAGCTCGAAGGCGAGCGTGTCGCCGAACCAGCGCGTGAACGTCGCCCGGATCCCGTCCGCTCCGTGGGCCTCCCGCAGCCCTCGCGGGACCAGTGCGCTCAGCTGGGCGTCACCGGCGAAGGCGGCGGCCAGCCGGGTGAAGTCCTGGGCGGCCAGGCCGTCGAGGAAGGTCCTGGGCGCCGTCTGGGGGGTGGTCATGCCCTCGTTCTACGGGCGACGGCGGCCCGGCGGATCGGGCATCCACCCGATAAGCCCGTTCCGCATCGCGAACAGCGCCGCCTGTGTCCGCGTCGAGACGCCGAGCTTCGCGTAGATGTGTTCCAGGTGCGTCGACACGGTCTTGCGCGAGACGGTCAGCGCCGTCGCGATCTCGGCGTTGGACAGTCCCCGCGCCAGCTGGACCAGGACCTCCGTCTCCCGGGACGTCAGCCCGGACCGGCCCGGCAGCGTCCGGCGCACCCGCCGCCCGGCCGCGGCCAGTACGGCGTCGACCGCCTGGCCGTCGAGACGTCCTGCGCGGGCTTCCCCGGCCAGGACCTCCGCGGCCTCGGCGGGCGGCAGCGCCGCTCGGTGGGGACGGGGCTCACCCAGCGCGTGGTAGACGTCCGCCGCCGCGAGAACCCGCGAAGGCATCGCCAGGCCGTCGCCGGAAAGGGCGTGGGGATAGCCCGAGCCGTCGAGGCGTTCGTGGTGCTGGGCCGCGCACCGGGCCACCGAGGCCAGCGCCGGCACCCGGGCCAGCATGCGTTCGGTGAGGTACGGGTGGGTCCGGGCCCGCTCGCGCTGGGACAGCGACCACGGCTTCGGCGCGTTCCACACCGCGCTCGGCACGCCGATCATCCCGATGTCGTGCACCCAGCCCGCCCGGCGGACCACCAGGACGTCGTCCGGGGCCAGGCCCAGCCGGGTGGCCGCGGCCGCCGCGAGCTCCGCGACGCCGCGGGAGTGCCCGAGCCGGTGCGGCGACTTGAGGTCGGCGAAGTCGGCGAACGCCTGCAGGGCCTGGTCGAGCTCGTCGTCGGGGAGCTGCTCGCCGAGCCGCGGGTCGAGCGCGATCACCTCGTCCCAGGCCCGGATCTCCTCGAGGCCGGCCAGCACCGCGGCGTGGTGTTCGACGAAGCAGTCCACGAGCCGCGGGTCGAACTGCGTGCCCCGGCGTTCGCGAGCGACCGCGAGCGCGCCCTCGACGCCGGCGGTGTGGTGGAACGCCTCGACGTTGTCGGCCAGCTGGACCAGCCGCATGGCCAGGGCGAGCTCGTCGCCGCCGGCCTGCCCGGGCACCCCGCGGCCGTCCCAGCGCTCGAAGGCCTGCAGCAGCGGGCGGCAGACGTCGTCGCCGAGCCGCAGCCGGTCCGCGAGCTCGCTGGCGCCCTGGCAGTGCTCCTGCATCACGCGCTGCACCGACTTCCCGGCCGTGGCCAGGAACCGGCCGACCAGCCCGGCCCGCCGCAGCCGCGAGCTGCCCGCGCCGAGGTGGCGCGCGACGAACATCGCCATCGTGACCCCGGCCAGGTCGCCGTCGTGGCTGTCGGCGTAGAGCTGCGTCTCGTCCCCGAACAGCTCGGCCAGCTCGCTCGTGTCGGCCGCGCAGCCGATCCAGGTCAGCAGCGACGTGTAGTAGGCCGCGGCCCGGATCCCGTGCTCGACGCCGGCCGCGTCGGCCAGCCGCAGCGTGATCACCGTCTGGCGCAGGACGCGCTCCATGGGGCGGCCCATGCCGAGGTCGGCCACCAGCGACAGGGTGGCGACGAGCTCGGCGAGCCGGACACGGGTCACCCCCGCATCCTCGCTCAGCGCGGGGGCGCTGTCAGGTCGGAGGAGTGCTTCACAGGTGCCACACCGCTGACCGTGTTGGCTGATCGTGGGGCCCGGCTGTGGTCGTCCGCGTGCCGGATGCGCCGGCCGACCGGGGGCGCAGTACGGTCGCACCGCGTGATCACCGTCGCGGGGGCGGCGCACGAGAATTCGAGGAGGCAGAGTGACCGAGCCCGGCTACGCCGAGGGCGGGAACGGGCAGCAGCCCGCAACGCCGGCGCGGGACGCCCAGTTGCTGGAGCGGACCGTGTTCGAGGTCAAGCGGATCATCGTCGGCCAGGACCGCCTGGTCGAGCGGATGCTGGTCGGCCTGCTGGCCAAGGGCCACCTGCTGCTCGAAGGCGTGCCCGGTGTGGCGAAGACCCTCGCCGTCGAGACGTTCGCGCGGGTCGTCGGGGGCTCGTTCTCCCGCGTCCAGTTCACGCCCGACCTGGTGCCCGCGGACATCCTCGGCACCCGGATCTACCGCCAGGGCGCCGAGCGCTTCGACGTCGAACTCGGCCCGGTCGTGGCGAACTTCGTGCTCGCCGACGAGATCAACCGCGCGCCCGCCAAGGTGCAGTCGGCGATGCTCGAGGTGATGGCCGAGCGGCACGTGTCGATCGGCGGCCAGACGTTCCCGATGCCCGACCCGTTCCTCGTGCTCGCCACGCAGAACCCGATCGAGAACGAGGGTGTCTACCCGCTGCCGGAAGCCCAGCGCGACCGGTTCCTGTTCAAGATCGTCGTCGAGTACCCCTCCGCCGAGGAGGAGCGCGAGATCATCTACCGGATGGGCGTCACCCCGCCCACCCCGCACGAGGTGCTCAGCCCGGGCGAGCTGGTCCGGCTGCAGGGCGTCGCGTCGCAGGTGTTCGTGCACCACGCCCTCGTCGACTACGTGGTGCGGCTGGTGCTGACCACCCGGACGCCGAACGAACACGGCCTCGCCGACGTCGCCGGCTGGGTCTCCTACGGGGCTTCGCCGCGCGCGAGCCTCGGCATCATCGCCGCCGCCCGCGCGCTCGCTCTGGTCCGCGGCCGCGACTACGTGCTGCCGCAGGACGTCGTCGACGTCGTCCCCGACGTGCTGCGCCACCGGCTCGTGCTGTCCTACGACGCCCTCGCCGACGGCGTGCCCATCGACCACATCATCACGCGCGTGCTGCAGACCGTGCCGCTGCCGCAGGTCTCGGCCCGGCCGCAGGGCGGGGCGGGCCAGGGCGGCCCGGTCCCGGCGGGCGCGCCGGTCAGGTAACCCGGCGATGGCGAAGAACGAGCAGGGCGCGCGCCCGTCCTGGGCGCCGCCGGTCCTGCGCGGCGACCGCCTGGAAGCCGGGCTCCGGACGTTGGAGCTCGACGTCCGCCGCCGGCTCGACGGGCTGCTGCAGGGCAACCACCTCGGCCTGGTGCCGGGGCCGGGGTCCGAACCCGGCGAGGCCCGCCCGTACCAGCCCGGCGACGACGTCCGCCGGATGGACTGGGCGGTCACCGCCCGCACCACGACCCCGCACATCCGCGAGACCGTGGCCGACCGCGAACTCGAGACGTGGGTCGTCGCCGACCTTTCGGCGAGCCTCGACTTCGGCACCGCGCTGTGCGAGAAGCGCGACCTGGTGATCTGCGCCGTCGCCGCGGTCGCGCACCTCACCGGAGGCGGCGGCAACCGGATCGGCGCGCTGGTCTCCACCGGCGCCGACACGACCCGCATCCCGGCACGCGGCGGCCTGGCGCACGCCCGCGGGCTGGTCCGCAAGCTCGCCGAGACACCGCGCGCGGCCGAGGGCACCCGGGGCGACTTCGCCCAGGCCCTGGAGGCGCTGCGCCGTCCGCCGCGCCGGCGTGGCCTGGCCGTGGTGATCTCCGACTTCCTGGGCGACGAATCCTGGGAGCGGCCGCTGCGGGCCCTGGGCGGGCGCCACGAACTGATCGCGATCGAAGTCCTCGACCCGCGCGACGTCGACCTGCCCGAGGTGGGCACCGTCGTGCTGGCCGACCCGGAGACAGGGAAACAGCGCGAAGTGCACGCTTCGGCCTTGCTGCGCAAGGAGTTCGGGGCCGCGGCCCACGCCCACCGCCAGCGCGTGGCGGCCGGTCTGCGGCGCGCGGGGGCGGCCCACCTGACGCTGCGCACCGACGCCGACTGGATCGCCGACATGGTGCGGTTCGTCGTCGCCCGCAAGCGCCGCTGGTCGGGGGGTGTCGCGTGAGCCTGACCGGGTTCGCCGCACCCTGGTGGTTCCTGCTGCTGATCGCGGTCGCCGCGGTCGCCATCGGGTACGTGCTCGCCCAGCGGGCGCGCCGGAAGCGGACCATGCGGTTCGCGAACCTCGACCTGCTGGAGAAGGTCGCCCCGAAGAGCCAGGGCTGGGTGCGGCATGTGCCGGCGGTGCTGATCGTGCTCTCGCTGCTGCTGCTCACCGTGGCGCTGGCCGGGCCGACCGCCGAGCAGAAGGTGCCGCGCAACCGGGCGACCGTGATGCTGGTGATCGACGTTTCGCTGTCGATGGAGGCCACCGACGTCGCCCCGACCCGGCTGCAGGCGGCCCAGGAAGCGGCGACGAGCTTCGCGCGGAACATGACACCGGGCATCAACCTGGGGCTGATCTCCTTCGCGGGCACGGCGACGGTGCTGGTCAACCCGACCACCGACCGCAACGGCGTGATCAAGGCGATCGAAAACCTGAAGCTGGCCCAGTCGACGGCGACCGGTGAGGGCATCTTCGCGGCGCTGCAGTCGGTGGAGAGCTTCTCGAGCGTCGTCGGCGGCGCCGACGGGCCGCCGCCGGCGCGGATCGTGCTGATGTCGGACGGGAAGCAGACGGTCCCGGAGGACCTGTACGCGGCGCGCGGCGGGTACACCGCGGCGCAGGCGGCGAAGCAGGCCGGGGTACCGATCTCGTCGATCTCGTTCGGCACCACCCACGGCTCGGTCACCATCGACGACAAGCAGCAGCCGGTCAGCGTGGACGACGAGTCGCTGCGCGAGATCGCCCGGCTGTCCGGCGGCGACTTCTACAAGGCGGCCAGTGCCGAGGAGCTGAAGAAGGTCTACGCCGACCTCGGGGAGCAGATCGGCTACGAGCTCAAAGACGCCGACGCGAGCAAGCCGTGGGTGGTGGTGGGGACGTTGATCCTCATGCTGGGCGCGGCGGCCAGCCTGTTCTTCGGGCAGAGACTGCCGTGACTCAGGCTCGGCGGACGCCGTAGAGGCTGCCGCCGAGCAGGGTCACCCCGGAGAGCACGCCGCTGATGAACGGCACCCACGCGGCGGCGCTGCCGAGCAGGGCGAGCCCGACGACGCCGAGCGCGGTCAGGACGACGCCGACCACCAGGATCGAGCGGGTCTTCCACGCCGAGGCCAGCGCGACGAAGTGCAACCCGACGACGGTCGCGATCCAGGCGACGTTGGCCTGCACGGGCGCTTCCAGCAGGCGCAGCACGAAGAACCCGGCGAAGAGCAGCACGACCTCGCCGAGCACGATGAACCGGTAGCTCGGCCCGAACATCGGCCGGCCTTCGAGCGTCGGCCGCCCGCCCGCGCGGACACCCAGGACCACCACGGCCGCCAGGGCGAGCACGGCGAGGACGCGCAGGACCCAGCCGAGCGCGGCAGGGAGTGGGTCACCGGCGTTGACCAGGACGAAGACGGTACCGAACGCGGCGCCGATGAGCGCCCCCAGAAACTCCTGTCGCATCCGGCGAACCTACCGGAAGCCGATCAAGCGCCCGCGAAGCCGTTCTGGCGCCAGGCTTCGTAGACCGTGATGGCCGCGGTGTTGGCCACGTTGAGCGACCGGTTCGACGGCCGCATCGGAAGCCGCACGCGGTCGGTCACCTCGGGCGCGTCCAGGACCGCCGCGGGCAGGCCGGCCGACTCCGGCCCGAACATCAGGACGTCGCCCGGTGCGTAGGAAACGTCGGTGTAGAGCCGGGTCGCCGAGGCGGTGAACGCGTAGATCTTGGCCGGCAGCAGCACTTCCCAGGCCGCCGCCAGCGAGGCGTGCACGTGGACCCGCGCGAGGTCGTGGTAGTCGAGCCCGGCGCGGCGCAACTGCTTGTCCTCCAACGTGAAGCCGAGCGGCTCGACCAGGTGCAGCTCGCAGCCGGTGTTGGCGGCCAGGCGGATCGCGTTGCCGGTGTTGGGCGGGATTTCCGGCTGGTAGAAGAGAACGCGGAACACGGCTCAGTCCCCGAGCAGGGTCGCGTAGACCTTGCGGACCGCGTCCGGCGGCGCTTGCGGGCGCAGCGTGGCCGGGTCGATGAAGACGTACCGGAGGGCCGCTTCCGCCACCAGGGTTTCGCCGCGGTGGATCGCGAAGTCGAAGACCAGCGACGTCGTCCCGAGGTGGTTCAGGTACTGCGAGACGACCAGGTCGTCGTCGTAGCGGGCCGGCGCGCGGAACTTGACGTTCGCCTCGGCGACCACGACGTCGGTGCCGTGGGCCAGGAACTCGTCGTGGGAGCCGAAGAGCGCCTTCTCCGCCTCGAACGAGCACATGTCCACATAGGCCAGGTAGTGGGCGTTGAAGACGATGCCCTGCCCGTCGCACTCGTGGTAGCGCACGCGCAGGGGCATCTCGGCGATCGGGCGGCGAGGTGCGGTCACCCGCTCAATCTAGTTCAGCCGTGCAGGGCCCGGTAAGCGGCTGCAGCGCCCGGCTGCAGGGGGACCGGCTGGGTCCCGATCAGCGTCCGGACGTCGAGGAACTGCGTTCCCACGGCCTCGGCGGGCACCAGTGCCGTCGCGCGTTCGACCAGGAGCCGGACCACGGCCGCGGCGACGTCGTCCGGCAGCGAAGGCGCGCACACCAGGAGGTTGGCCACGCCGATCGTGCTCAGCGCGCCGACCCCGCGGTACGCGCCGTCGGGGACCTGGACCTGGTCGTAGACCGGGCCGTAGGCCGCGCGCAGGGCGGGCACCACCGAATCCAGGGGGAGCAGCGCGATCGGGGTGGTGCGGGTGAGCTCGGCCAGTTTCGGCGTCGGGACACCGCCGGACCACAGCATGGCGTCGACGCGGCGGCCGGCCAGCGCGCGGACGGCGTCGTCGAACAGCAGGTGCCGGGCGTCCACCGCGACCCCCGCCTTGGCGAACACGCGCTCGCCGAGCTGCGCCGCCCCGGAGCCGCTCGCGCCCAGGGACACCGGCCGCCCGGCGAGGTCGGCGAGCTCGCGCACCGGTCCGTCCGCCCGCACGACGAGCTGCAGGTAGTTCTCGTAGACGCGGCCGAGCGCGAGCAGCGGTACCGTCCCGGCGAACGGCGGGCCGCCGGACAGGGCGGTCTGGGCGACGTCGGCGAGCACCAGCCCCAGGTCGGCCTGGCCCCGCTGCACCAGGCCGACGTTGGCGACGCTCGCCTCGGTCGGCACCGCGGTGGCGTGCAGCAGCGGTTCCGCGCGGTTCAGCTCGGCCGACAGCAGCTCGGCGAAGGCCAGGTAGAACCCGCCGCGCTCGCCGGCCGCGATGGTGAGCGGGCGGTCCGGGCCGCGGTAGCCGGCGCTCGAGCACCCGGCCAGGGCGAGGCCGAGGCCGCCGAGCAGGGCCGTGCGGCGGGTGAGCGTCATCCCGGCACCTCCCGCAGCGGCAGCGCGACGCGGACTTCGAGGCCGTGCGGGTGCGCCTGCCGCAGTTCGAGGACGCCGCCGCGGGTGCGCACCTGCTGGTGCGCGATGGCCAGGCCGAGGCCGGTGCCGCGCGGTGCCCCTTCGCCGCCCGCGCGCCAGAACCGCTCGGTCGCCCGCGCTCTGTCCTCTTCGGACAGTCCGGGTCCGTCGTCGGTGACGACGAGGGTCGCGGTTTCCCCACCGCGTTCCCAATCGGCCGTGATCTTCGCGCCGCGGCCGGCGTAGTGGACGGCGTTGTCGAGCAGGACGTCGAGGATCTGCGCGAGCTCGCCTTCCGGGCAGCGCACGGTCACCGGCTCGTCGTGTCCCGGCGGCGGCACGAGCGTCGCACCGGCGTCCTCGGCGGCCGGGCGCCAGGCGTCGACGCGTTCGGCGAGCACGGACGCGAGGTCGCAGGCCTCGTCGGCCCCGCCGGCGGCGACGCGGGTCGCGGTGCTCTCGGCCAGGGCGAGGGCGAGCAGGCCGTCGAGGAGCTTCTCCAGGCGTTCGACCTCGGCGACGGTCGCCCGGTAGGTCCGGTCGTCGCCATCGATGCGCCCGGCCAGCGAGTCGACGCGCAGCCGCAGGGCCGCCATCGGGTTCCGCAGCTGGTGCGAGGCGTCGGCGACGAGCCGGTGCTGCTGCTCGGCGGCTTCGAGCACGGCCTCGGACATCCGGTTGACCTCGGCGGCCAGCGACCGCAGCTCCCGCGGCCCGGTGCGTTCCGGGACGTGCGCGCGGTGCCCGCCGGCCACCGCGAGCACCCCGGTTTCGAGCTCGTGCAGGGGCCGTACCATCCACCGGGCCAGCACCACGGCCAGCAGCACGAACACCATCGCGACCAGCACCGCGCCGGCGCCGATGGTGCCCCACCGGGTGGCGACGTCCGCGGCGGCCGCCGTCACCGACGCGCGCAGCACGACCACCCCGGACACGCGCGTGCCGGTGCCGACCGGGCGGGCGAAGTAGGCCGGTTCGGCCGACCACGGGTCGAGCCGGTCCACCCGCGGCGCCGGTTCGTTGCGCATGGTGGCTTCCACGAGCCCGCGCACCGCCGGGTCGCCCGCGGTCAGACCGCCCGCCTGGACCAGGGGGAGCCGCCGGGCGTCGACGATGACGACGCCTTCGCCGTACAGCTGGGCGTAGCGCTCGGCGTCGGCCGCGAGGGCCGCGGGATCGTGGGTGTCGACGGCCTGCTGGGCGAGCACGACGAACCGGTCGACGTCGGCGGTGCGCGAGATGACCAGCTGCTGGGTGCGCTGCTCGGCGGTGGCCGTCAGCAGCGGCACGGCGAACGCGGCGACCACCGCGAGCGCGAGGGCGACCAGGACCACCAGGAGCCGGGTGCGCACGGGGTCAGTCCCGGCCGAGCCGGTAGCCGAAGCCGCGGATGGTGGTGAGCAGGCCCGGCCGGTCGAGCTTGGCGCGCAGCCCGGTGAGGTGGACGTCGAGCGAGCGGGACACCGCGAGGTAGGCGTCGCCCCAGACCTCGTCCATCAGCTGCTGGCGGCTGACCGCGGTGCCGGGGCGCGCGGCGAGCACGGCCAGGATCTCGAACTCCTTGGTGGTCAGCCCGACGTCGTGCCCGGCGACCAGCACCCGCCGGGCGCCGAGGTCGATCTCGACGTCTTCGACGCGCACGACGTCACCGGCCGGGGTGGCCCGGGCGACCGCCCGCCGCACGACGGCGTCCATCCGGGCCAGCAGCTCGGCCAGCCGCACCGGCTTGGTGAGGTAGTCGTCGGCGCCGAGCCGCAGCCCGCGCACGACCGAACGTTCGTCGCCGCGGGCGGTCAGCACGATCACCGGGACCGGCGAGACGGCCCGGATCTTGCGGAGGACGTCGAGGCCGTCGAGGTCGGGCAGGCCCAGGTCCAGCAGGACGAGGTCCGCGCCGCGGTGGTGGTGCAGCGCGTCGGCCCCGCGGGCGACGCTGGTGACGGGATGACCGCGCGCGTGCAGCGACTCGGCAAGCGCGCCGGCGACACCCGCGTCGTCTTCGACGAGGAGCACGCGCACGGCCATCTCCCTGTCAGCGTCGTTCCAGCTCCGAGGTCTTCGAGGTTTCCCGCATTGTGCCGTAGACGATCAGCGAGACCAGGACGGTGCCCGCGACGTACCAGAAGAAGACCTGCTCGTGCCCGGCGCTCTTGAGGGCCAGCGCGATGAACTCCGCGGTACCGCTGAAGATCGCCACGGTCAGCGCGTAGGGCAGGCCGACGCCGATCGCGCGGATCTTCGTCGGGAACAGCTCGGCCTTCACGATCGCGTTGATCGAGGTGTACCCGGCCACCACCACGAGCCCGGCGAGGACCAGGAAGAACGCGCCGACCGGGTTCCGGGTCGAGCCCATCACCGTCATGATCGGCACGGTGAGCAGCGTGCCGCCGATGCCGAAGAACAGCAGCAGCGGCCGGCGGCCGATCCGGTCGGACAGCCGCCCGAACACCGGCTGCAGGATCGCGGCGACCAGGATGGCCAGGAAGAGGACCACGGTGACCGACCGCCGCGGGATGTGCGCGGTGTTCTCCATGAACTTCTGGCTGTAGGTGGCGAAGGTGTAGAAGCTGACGGTGCCGCCGAGGGTCAGCCCGACGACGAGCGCGATCTCCTTGGGGTACTTCGCCAGCTCGCGCAGCGTGCCGCGGCTGCCCTTGGCCTCCCCGGCTTCGCGCCGGTAGCTCTCCGATTCGTCCATTCCGCGGCGCAGCCACATGACGCTGAGCGCGGCGACCGTGCCGACGGCGAACGCGATCCGCCAGCCCCACGCCGTCAGCTGCTGCTCGGTGAGCAGGGCCTGGAGGATCAGCTGGAGGCCGAGGGCGAGCAGCTGGCCGCCGTAGAGCGTCACGTACTGGAAGCTCGAGTAGAAGCCGCGCTTGCCGGGAGTGGCCACTTCGGACAGGTAGGTCGCCGAGGTGGAGTACTCGCCCCCGACCGAGAGACCCTGGACCAGCCGGGCGAGCACGAGCAGGATCGGCGCGGCGATCCCGATGGTCTGGTACCCCGGCGTGACGGCGATGAGCAGCGAGCCCCCGGCCATCATGGTGACCGAAAGGACCAGCGCACCCCGCCGCCCGAACCGGTCGGCGATCCGCCCGAGCAGCCACCCGCCGAGCGGCCGCATGAGGAACCCGACGGCGAACACTGCGGCGGACCCGAGGAAGGCGGCGGTGGTGTCGGTGGTGGGGAAGAAGGATTTGGCGAAGTAGGTGGTGAACGCCGCGTAGGCGTACCAGTCGTACCACTCGACCAAGTTGCCGATCGAGCCGCGCAGCACGTTGCCGATCACGCGCTTTTCGTTCACGGTCCCCGTGCTCGCGGGGCTGATCCGGGTTGTCATCGTCGACCTCCTGTGTTGCGACTCACGGTGACCAACCAGCGGGTAACCAGCAAGGTCGGGAGGCAGTTCCTAACACCCGCTTAGGACGGTCGCGGACACCGCGACGCGGGTGCGCGACCCGGCGGCGCTGCCGATAGCCTCGTGCCCGGCATCAGCGCACGTCGAAGAAGAGGGAGCACACAGTGGGACGGTCGGTTCTGGTCACCGGGGGCAACCGGGGCATCGGTCTGGCGATCGCCCGGGACCTCGCCGAGCAGGGGCACCGGGTCGCCGTCACGCACCGTGGTTCGGGGGCGCCCGAGGGGCTCTTCGGGGTTCAGGCGGACGTCACCGACACCGAGCAGGTCGACGCCGCCTTCAAGCTCGTCGAGGAGCACCAGGGGCCGGTCGAGGTGCTCGTCTCCAACGCCGGGCTGACCGATGACACGCTGCTGATGCGGATGAGCGACGAGCAGTTCGAGCGCGTCGTCAACGCGAACCTCACCGGGGCCTTCCGGGTCGCCAAGCGGGCCTCGCGGGGCATGCTGCGCGGCAAGTGGGGCCGGTTCGTCTTCATCTCCTCCGTCGTCGGCCTCTCCGGCTCGGCCGGGCAGGCCAACTACGCCGCGTCGAAGTCCGGGCTGGTCGGCTTCGCTCGGTCGCTCGCCCGGGAGCTCGGCTCGCGCAACATCACCTCGAACGTCGTCGCGCCCGGGTTCGTGCACACCGACATGACCGACGAGCTGCCCGAGGCGCGCAAGAAGGAAATCCTCGCGCAGGTGCCCTCCGGCCGGTACGCCGAGCCGTCGGAGATCGCCGCCGCCGTGCGGTACCTGGCCTCCGAAGAAGCCGGCTACGTCAACGGGGCCGTGCTGCCCGTCGACGGCGGCCTCGGCCTCGGCCACTGACCGAAAACCGACCCGAACAGAACTTGGAGGACCCGTGCCCGGACTGCTCGAAGGCAAGCGCCTGCTGATCACCGGCATCATCACCGACGCCTCGCTCGCCTTCCACGCGGCCAAGATCGCGCAGCAGGAGGGCGCCAAGGTGGTGCTGACCGGCTTCGGCCGCATGTCGCTCGTCGAGCGCATCGCCAAGCGGCTGCCCGAAGAGGCGCCGGTGATCGAGCTGGACGTCACCAACCAGGAGCACCTCGACGGCCTCGCCGACAAGGTGCGCGAACACGTCGACGGCCTCGACGGCGTGCTGCACTCGATCGGCTTCGCCCCGCAGACCTGCCTCGGCGCGCCCTTCCTGGACGCCCCGGCCGAGGACGTCAAGACCGCGATCGAGATCTCGACGTACTCGTACATGTCACTGGCGAAGGCGTGCCTGCCGCTGCTCGGCCGGGGTGCGTCGTACGTCGGCATGGACTTCGACGCGCGTGTCGCGTGGCCGGTCTACAACTGGATGGGCGTCGCGAAGGCCGGGCTCGAGTCGGTCAACCGGTACCTGGCCAAGGAACTGGGCCCGCAGGGCATCCGCGTCAACCTGGTCAGCGCCGGCCCGATGAAGACCATGGCCGCCAAGTCCATCCCGGGCTTCGTCGACCTGGAGGACGGCTGGGGCGAGCGGGCGCCGCTCGGCTGGGACAGCACGGACCCGGACCCGGTGGCGAAGAGCGTCTGCGCGGTGCTCTCGGACTGGCTCCCGGCCACCACCGGCTCGATGATCATGGTCGACGGCGGGGTCCACTTCCTCGGCGTCTGACCCTCACACGGCCACGAGTTCACGGTCGTCGCCGCGCTGGACGACGGCGGCGACCGTGAGCGCGGCCAGCGTGGCGACGCCGAGCGCGATCCCGGTCCACGCCACGCTCGGGAAGCCCAGCCCCGCGTCGATCGCGACACCGCCCAGCCACGGGCCGGCGGTGTTGCCGACGTTGAACGCCGACGTCGTGCTGGCCCCGACGAGCGTCGGCGCGTCGCCGGCGGCCTGGAAGGCGCGCAGGTTCAGCGCCGGGTTGGCGCCGAACGCGGCCACGCCGAAGACGAGCACGGCCGCGACGGCCACGAGCGCGTCGGTGGTGAGGGCGAGCACGAGCAACGCGGCCAGCGCGAGCGCGAGGCAGCCGTAGAGCGTCGCGAACGGCCGCCGGTCGGCCAGCCGGCCGCCCGCGCTGATCCCGATCAGCGCGCCCACGCCGAACAGCGCGAGCACGCCCGGCACCCACTCGCCGGGCAGGCCGTCGGTCTCGGTCAGCAACGGCGCCAGGTAGCTGAACGCGGCGAAGATCATGGCCTGGCACAGGGCGATCACGCCGAGCGCGAGCCAGACCCGGCCGCGCCGGTACAGCCGCAGCTCGCCGCGCACGCTCAGCGGCCCGCCGGTCGTCTCCGGCACCAGCAGCGCCACCCCGGCGACCGCCACCAGCGTCACCACCGTCACCGCCCAGAACGCCGTCCGCCAGCCCGCGTGCTGGCCGAGGAACGTGCCGGCGGGCACCCCGGCGATGTTCGCCACGGTCAGCCCGCCGACCAGCACCGCCATCCCGCGTCCCCGCCGTTCGGCGGGGACGAGCGCGATCGTCGTCGCCAGCGCGACGGTCCAGAAGCCCGCACAGGCGAGCGCCGCGACCACGCGGGTCGCGAACAGGAGCGCGTACCCCTCGGCGAGGGCGCCGACGACGTGCGCGACGGCGAACACGCCGAGCAGGGCCAGCAGCGTGCGGCGGCGGGGGAGCCGCAGCGTCCCGATCGCCAGCAGCGGCGCGCCGACGACCATGCCGATGGCGAACGCCGAAATCAGCAGCCCGGCGTCGGGGATGCTCACGTGCAGGTCGGCGGCCATGCCGGGGAGCAGGCCGGTGATCATGAACTCGGACGTGCCCAGCGCGAACACGCTGAGCCCGAGGACGAAGACGGCCAGGGGCATGGGTTCTCCTCCGGTTGTGTATTGATCAGTCCAAAATTGGGGTGTGCGTGGACCGGATCGGGCGGTGCTCAGCGCGTGATGGCGGAGAGGGCGATGTCGGCGACCGCGTGCATGCTCTCGCGGCTGGTGCCCCGGCGGGCCATCACCCGCAGGCCCGAGGTGGTGCTGAGCAGGAACTCCGCCACCTCGGCGGGGTCCAGGCCGTCCCGGAGGCTGCCGTCGAGCACGCCCTCGCGGACGCACTCGGTGAACATGGCGAGATTCCGGTCGGTGTCGGCCTGCAGGGCGGCGCCCACCTCGTTCTCGGGCAGGCCCAGCTCGGCCAGCGTGTTGACCACCAGGCAGCCGCGGCGGCGCTCTTCGAGGTCGTCTTCGACGGCGCTGTCGAGCACCGCGGCGATCCGCTCGGCCGCCGTGCCCGGGCCGTCGAGGAGTGCCTGCCGCCGGTCCAGCTGCGTGCTGGTGTAGTGCGTCAGCGAGCGCCGGAACAGGGCCCGCTTGCTGGTGAAAGTGTTGTAGACGCTGCTGCGGCCGAGCCCGGTGGCCTCGCACAGGTCCTGGGTCGAGGTCGCTTCGTAGCCGCGTTCCCAGAAGGCGTGCATCGCCTTCTCGACGGCGGCGGTCTCGTCGAACTCCCGTGGCCTGGCCATGGGAAGACCGTAGCACAGTTTTGGACTGGTCGATTCATAACCGGCCCGAGTCGGCGTGCGGGCGGCCACATCGGCAAGATGACGGGGTGGGATACGACGCGTTGCTGTGGCTCTCGTTCGGCGGCCCGGAAGGGCCCGACGAGGTCATGCCGTTCCTCGAGAACGTGGCCAGGGGCCGGGGGGTGCCGCGCGAGCGGCTCCTGGAGGTCGCCGAGCACTACCAGCACTTCGGCGGGGTCTCGCCGATCAACAAGCTGAACCGCGACGCGATGGCCGCGGTCGAGAAGCAGCTCTCGGCGGCCGGCATGGACCTGCCGGTGCACTTCGGCAACCGCAACTGGCACCCGATGGTCGAGGACACCCTGGCCGCGCTGACGTCGGAAGGCGCGAAGAAGGTCCTCGTGTTCCCCACGAGCGCGTACGGCGGCTACTCGGCGTGCCGCCAGTACGACGAAGACATCGAACGCGCCAGCGCGGCGGTCGGCGAGGGCGCCCCCGAACTGGTGAAGCTGCGCCAGTTCTTCGACCACCCGCTGTTCGTCTCGGCGGTTGCCGACGGCGTGCGCGCGGCCCACGCGTCGCTCGGGAACGAGCCGGGGATCCGCACGGTGTTCACGGCGCACTCGGTGCCGGAGAGCGCCGATCGCGCCTCGGGCCCGCCGTCGGAAGGCGGCCGCCGGTATTCGCGCCAGATCGCGGAGGCGGCTCGCCTGGTCGCGGCCGAGGCGGGCATCGCGGAGTACGACGTCGTCTGGCAGTCGCGGTCCGGGCCGCCGCAGGTGCCGTGGCTGGAGCCGGACGTCGTCGACCACCTCGACGCGCTGCACGCCGCCGGGGTGCCGGGGGTGGTCGTCTCGCCGATCGGGTTCGTGTCCGACCACCTCGAGGTGATCTGGGACCTGGACAACGAGGCGGCGGAGCGCGCGGCCGAGCACGGGATGAAGTTCGCCCGCGCGGCGACGGCGGGCGCGGATCCCCGCTTCGCGGAGCTGGTGGTGGAGCTGATCCGCGAGCACACGCACGGCGTGGCGCCGCGCAAGCTGTCGCCGTTCCCGGCGGCGGGCTGCACGGTCAACGGCGCGCCCTGCGCGATCGGCTGCTGCGAACCGGCGAAGCGCCCGGGCCGCTAGGTCCGGCGCCCCACGAGGTGGACGGCGCGGCTGAGCCGGCGGTACGGATCCCGCCGGCCGGCCTCGAACTCGACGGCCGCGATCCGTTCGGCGTCGGCCGGGTCCGGGCCGGCGCCGCTGAGGTCGAGCCAGTCGACGAACAGCCAGACCCCGTACCACGCAACGGGTTCCACCCCGCGGCTGCGGAGTGCCTCGCTCAGTTCGGCCACCGTGTCGGCGCGCGTCGGCAGGCCCAGTACCCCGATTTCGGTACGGGTGCCGAACGCCTCCAGGGCGTCTTCCCAGCGTCCTTCCAGGGCCGGGCGCACGGCCGCGGCCTCGGCGTTGCCGGTCATGACCGAGACGAGCCCGCCGGGCGCGGCGCAGCGGCACAGCTGGTCGAGCACGGGGTCCGGGTCGGCCAGGTAGCCGAGCACGCCGTGGCACAGGACGGCGTCGAAACGACGGCCGCCGACCGCCTCCGCGGCGTTCGCGGCGTCGGCTTGCACGAGCGTCACCCGCTCCGGCAGCCGCTGCCGGGCTTTGGCGAGCATCGCCGCCGACGAGTCGAGCAGCGTGACGTCGTGGCCCGCGCGGGCCAGCGGGAACGACTGGTGACCGGCGCCGCCGCCGACGTCCAGCACCGAGGCCGGCGGGGCGGGCAGGTGCTCCAGGAGCTGCCGGTGCATCACGGAGGTGCGGACGCGGCCCTTGGCCGTCGCGTAGGCGCCGTCGGCGAAATCGCCGGCGACCGCGGCCCAGGTGTCGTCCGGCACCGCTCAGCCTTCGCGGGCCGTCTGCTCCGCGAACACCCGGACCGCTTCGTTGATCGCCGCGCAGCGGGCCGTCCGGACCGCGTCCGACAACGGCCGCAGCGCCTGGGCGCGCAACGTCGACGCCGACGCCGACAGCGCTCCGCCCGGGTCGTCGGAGGACGCGATCGCCAGGATCGCCGCGATCTCCTCCGCTCGTTGCAGCACCCGCAACGCGCGCCCGGGCGTGCCCGCCGGCCAATCCACGTTCGGGCGGGAGCGCAGGTGGGCCGACAGCTCCGCGCGCACCCCCGGCCGGTCCGAAGCCACGTCGAGGGTCTGCAACGCCCCGGCGCTGGCGCGGATCGCGTCGGTCAGCCCGTGCTCGGCCTCGCCGAGCGGGACGTACTCCGGGGTCGTCGGCGACGGCAGCGCGTAGACCGTCCAGCGCACCAGGCCTTCGGCGATCGGCTCCGGCACCAGGCCGAAGCCGAGGTCCGGCAGCACCAGCGCGTCACCCGCGCGCAACGCCGCTTCGGTGAACGGGCCGCCGCCGCCCAGGCCGCGGACGTCGCCCGGGACCGGCAGGACCAGGTGGAGGGATTTCGCTCCTTGCGAACGCAGCGCCATCAGCAGCTGCACCGGCGTGGCCGCCCGGTTGAACGCCAGCGGGAGCGCGAACGCGTCGGCCGCGGCCGCGTCGGCGGCCACGACGTCATGGGCCTCACCCCACGCGAGCAGGGCATCGAGGACATCGTCGGACGCGGCGGCCCCGTTGAGCCACGCGCTCGACCAGACGGCGAAAGTCGCACTGGGACGGCACACAGTTCGCTATTTTACTGCCCTATTTTACCGGGCGGCTCCGGATGCCGGGAGCGCGCCCACGCTGGAGCCGCTCCACATCGACGCACCGTCGATCCGGCAGTAGCGTCGAGGAGGTGAACGCTGTTCCAGACGCTCTTCCCCGCACCGCCGGGGCCCTGCGCGCGGCCGGGTACGAGCCGCGCCCGATCGCCCGAGAGATCCACGACAACCTGCTGACCGCGCTCAAGAACGGCGAGGACGCCTGGCCCGGCATCGTCGGCTTCTCGCGCACCGTGCTGCCGCAGCTCGAACGCGCGCTGCTGGCCGGCCACGACGTCGTCCTGCTCGGCGAACGCGGCCAGGGCAAGACCCGCCTGCTGCGTACCCTGGCCGGCCTGCTCGACGAGTGGACACCCGTCATCGAGGGCTCCGAGCTGGGCGAACACCCGCTGCAGCCGATCACGCCCGGGTCGATCCGCCGCGCCGCCGAGCTCGGCGACGACCTGCCGGTGGCCTGGCGCCACCGCTCCGAGCGCTACACCGAAAAACTGGCCACCCCGGACACTTCGGTCGGCGACCTGATCGGCGACGTCGACCCGGTGAAGGTCGCCGAAGGCCGCAGCCTCGGCGACCCCGAGACCATCCACTTCGGTCTCGTCCCGCGCGCCCACCGCGGCATCGTGGCCATCAACGAGCTGCCCGACCTCGCCGAGCGCATCCAGGTCGCGCTGCTGAACGTGATGGAGGAGCGCGACATCCAGGTCCGCGGCTACACGCTGCGGCTGCCGCTGGACGTCCTGCTCGTCGCCACCGCGAACCCCGAGGACTACACCAACCGCGGCCGGATCATCACCCCGCTGAAGGACCGCTTCGGCGCCGAGATCCGCACCCACTACCCCCTGGACGTGGCCTCGGAAGTGGCGGTCGTGCGGCAGGAGGCGAACCTCGTCGCCGAAGTCGGCGAGCCGCTGCTGGAAGTGCTCGCCCGGTTCGTCCGGAACCTCCGGGAATCCACGGTGATCGACCAGCGTTCCGGCGTCTCGGCGCGGTTCGCCGTCGCCGCGGCGGAAACCGTGGCGGCCGCGGCCCTGCGGCGCTCGGCGCTGACCGGCGAGGAGCCCGCGGTGGCGCGCCCGGTCGACCTCGACGCCGTCCCGTCGGTGCTGCGCGGCAAGATCGAGTTCGAGCCCGGCGAAGAGGGCCGCGAGATCGAGCACCTCGTGCACCTGCTGCGGATGGCGATCGCCGAGACCGCCCGTGACCGGTTCGCCGGCCTCGACCTGCGGCCCCTGGCGGACGCGGTCGGCGAAGGGCACCTGGTGTCCACCGGCGAGCGCGTGCCGGGCAAGGACGTCCTCGAAGCGCTGCCGGAACTGCCGGTGCTGCACGAGGTCGCCCAGCGTGCCGGGGTCGCCGCCGACGAGCCCGCCGGGCGGATCGCGGCCGCCGTCGAACTCGCCCTCGAATCGCTGTTCCTCTCGCGCAGGCTCGCGAAGGACTCCGACGACGCGACGACCGTCTACGGCCGATGACCGCGGTCCCGCTTCCCGACGGCTACTCCTACGGCCCGTGGCACGACGGGCCGGACCCGCTCGCGCCGCCGGCCGACCTGCGTGACGCGCTGGACGAGATCGGCCAGGACGTCATGGCCGGCGCGTCGCCGCGGGCCGCGCTGGAGGAGATGCTGCGGCGCGGCACCAACCGCACCGCGGGCCTCGACGAGCTGACCCGCCGGCTGTGGCAGCGCCGGTCGCAGATCCAGCGGCGCAACAACCTCGACGGCACCCTGCAGGAGGTCCAGCGCCTGCTGCAGGAGGCCCTCGACGCCGAGCGCCGCGAGCTGTTCCCGGACCCGGACGACGACGCCCGGTTCCGGGAGGCCCAGCTCGACGCGCTGCCGCCGGGGACAGCCGCCGCCGTCAACGAACTGGCGAATTACGACTGGCGCTCGGAACAGGGCCGGGAGAACTACCAGAAGATCCGGGACCTGCTGGGCCAGGAGCTGATGGAGTCGCGGTTCCAGGGCATGAAGCAGGCGCTGCAGAACGCCGGGCCCGAGGACGTCGAGCGGATCAACGAGATGCTCTCCGACCTCAACGACCTGCTCGCCGCCCACGCCCAGGGCGCGGACGACATCCAGCAGCGCTTCGACGACTTCATGGCCAAGCACGGCGAGTTCTTCCCGGAGAACCCGCGGAACGTCGAGGAGCTGATCGACGCGCTGGCCGAGCGGTCAGCGGCCGCTCAGCGGATGCTGAACTCGATGTCCGCGGAGCAGCGGGCGGAACTCGCGGAGCTGACCCAGCAGGCCTTCGGTGACCCCCGGCTGGCCCAGCAACTGTCCCGGTTGGACGGTCAGCTGCGGGCGGCCCGGCCGGGCGAGGACTGGACGGGCTCGGCGCGCTTCCGCGGCAACAACCCGCTGGGCATGGGCGAAGGCGCCCAGGCCATGCAGGACCTCGCCGAGCTGGACGCGCTGGCCGAGCAGCTCGGCCAGTCCTACCCGGGCGCGCGGCTGGAGGACATCGACCTGGAGTCCCTCGAGCGCCAGCTCGGCAAGGACGCGGGTGTCGACGCTCGCCGGCTGGCCGAGCTGGAGCGCGAGCTGCGTCGCCAGGGCCTGTTCGAACGCGCCGCCGACGGCTCGCTCCGGTTGTCGCCCAAGGCGTTGCGGCGCCTGGGTGAGACGGCGCTGTCCGACATCGTGAACGCGTTGCGCGGCAAGACCGGCGAGCGCGAGACCGAGTCGGCGGGTGCGGCGGGCGAGCCCACCGGCGCGTCGCGGCCGTGGCGGTTCGGGGACATGCAGCCCTGGGACGTGCCGCGCACCATCCGCAACGCCGTGCTGCGGTCGGTGTCGGTGGGGGAGCGGCAGGTGCGCCTCGACGTCGAGGACGTCGAGGTGGTCGAGACCGAGCACCGGACGCGCGCGGCGGTGGCGCTGCTGGTCGACACGTCGTGGTCGATGGTGCAGGAGGGGCGCTGGCTGCCGATGAAGCGCACGGCGCTCGCGCTGCACCAGCTGATCAGCACCCGGTTCCGCAACGACGCCCTGCAGCTGATCACGTTCGGCCGCTACGCCCAGTCGATGGAGCTGCCGGAGCTGGTCGGCCTGGAGGGCGCCTGGGAGCAGGGCACGAACGCCCACCACGGGCTGCTGCTGGCGGGTCAGCACCTGCGGCGGCACCCGGACGCCCAGCCGGTGGTCCTGATGGTCACCGACGGCGAGCCGACGGCCCACCTGGAACCCGACGGCGAGGCGGTCTTCGACTACCCGCCCCAGCCCCGGACCCTCCACAAGACACTGTCCGAAGTGGACCGCTTGGCCAAGCTGGGCGCATCGATCTCGGTGTTCCGCTTGGGCGACGACCCGAGGCTGACGGCGTTCGTGGACCTGATCGCCCGCCGCTCGGGAGGCCGCGTGATCGCCCCGGACCTGGACGGCCTGGGCGCAGCAGTGGTCGGCGACTACCTGCGCACCCGGCGGTGACCGGCGCGGGCGCTCACCCGGCTGGGTGAGTGCCCCGGCCGGGGCCCGGTCGCTGCGGCGGCCACTCGCGCCCGGCGGCGATTTCGGCGAGTGCGGGGCCGCCGGTGAGATGCGCTGCCCCCGGGGGTTGGGCGGACGCTCGACTGGCTGAGGGAGCGCCCGCGCTGCCACGCAAGCCGGCGGTGCGGCGGGGCTCGGTCGCTCGTGGCCGCGGCGGGTTCGCGGTGGTCGGCGAGGTGCGGCGGCCCCACCGCGCCGGCGCGGGCGCTCAGCTGCGTGAGTGAGCGCCCGGGCGGCTCACGTGTGCCGGCTGCGCGTCGGGCCTCGGTGGCGGCCACGCGCGCCCGGCGGGTTCGCGCTGGTGGGTGAGGTGCGCTCGCCCCACCGGGCCGCGCTGCCCACACCAGCCGGCGGGCAGCAAAACTTGCCACCGTGTGAAGGTCGCCTCCTAAGCTGGCCTGATGCAGTACTCGATCAGCCAGGTCGCGAAGGCGTCCGGCGTCTCGGCGCGGATGCTGCGCCACTACGACGCGATCGGCCTGCTGACCCCGGCTTCGGTCGCGCCGAACGGGTATCGCTGGTACGGCCGGCTCGAGCTGCTGCGCCTGCAGCGCATCCTGCTGCTGCGGCGGCTCGGGCTCGGGCTGGCCGAGATCGGGGCCGTGCTCGGCGAGCAGGTCGACGAGGCCACCGCCCTGCGCGGGCACCTCGCGCAGCTCGAAGAAGAGCGGCGGCGCCTCGATCGGGTCATCGGGACCGTCGAGGAGACGCTCGGTGACCTCGGCCGGGCTCGGATCGAGGATCCCGAGCGGTTCTTCGCCGGCCTCCGGAAGGACAGCGCCGCCCTGCGGCAGCACTACCGCGAGACATTCGGCGAGGGGGCCGCCGTGGCGTTCGACACCGCCCAGGCCGCCCAGGAGGGACTCACCGCCGCCGACTACGAGCACGCCGCCGCCCGGAGTGCGGCCCTCTTCCGGCGGCTGGCCTCCGTCATGCGGTCCGGGGCGGCGCCGGACGATCCCGCCGCGCTCGACGCCGTCGCCGAGCACCACCGGTCCGTCAGCCACTTCTGGCAGCCGACCGCCGCGGCCTACGCGGCGATGGGCGGGCTCTACGTCACCGATCCGCGGCAGCGGGCGCTGGCCGAGCGGGCCGATCCGGCGCTTCCGGCGTGGCTGGCGCGGGCGATCGAAACCTACGCCCGCGTGAGGCTCGTCCCACCGCTCGGGAAGGCGTGACGCACCAGCCTTACAGTCGAGGTATGCAGACTTGGTCATCGGTCGACGTGCCCCGCATCCCCGGCACCCCCCGCCCGCTGCGGCTCCACGACACGGCCACCGGGCAGATCCGCCCGACCGCGCCCGGCGCCACCGCCCGGATGTACGTCTGCGGCATCACGCCCTACGACGCGACGCATCTGGGGCACGCCGCGACGTACCTCGCCTTCGACCTGGTGAACCGCATCTGGCGGGACAACGGGCACGACGTCCACTACGTGCAGAACGTGACGGACATCGACGAGCCGCTGCTGGAGCGGGCCGAACGCGACCAGGACGACTGGGTCGTGCTGGGCATGCGCGAGACGGCGCTGTTCCGCGAGGACATGGTCGCCCTGCGTGTGTTGCCGCCGAAGCAGTTCGTCGGCGCCGTCGAGAGCATCCCGGAGATCGTCGAGGTCATCGCGAAACTGCTGGCCAACGGCGCCGCCTACCGCGCGGACGACCCGGAGTTCCCCGACGTCTACTTCGACCACACCGCGACCGGGAAGTTCGGCTACGAGTCGAACTACGACGAGCCGACCATGCGGAAGTTCTTCGCCGAGCGCGGCGGCGACCCCGACCGCGCCGGCAAGCGCCACCCGCTGGACGCGCTGCTGTGGCGCGTTGCCCGCGAAGGCGAGCCGTCCTGGGAGTCCGAGCTTGGCGCCGGACGGCCCGGCTGGCACATCGAGTGCAGCGCGATCGCGGTCAACCGGCTGGGCCTGGGCTTCGACCTCCAGGGCGGTGGTTCGGACCTGATCTTCCCGCACCACGAGTACAGCGCGGCGCACGCCGAGGCCGTCGCCAAGGACGGCCCGTTCGCCCGCCACTACGTGCACGCCGGGATGATCGGCCTCGACGGCGAGAAGATGTCGAAGTCGCGCGGGAACCTCGTGTTCGTCTCGCGGCTGCGCGCCGACCAGGTCGACCCGGGTGCGATCCGGCTCGCGCTGTTCGCCGGCCACTACCGCGAAGACCGCCCGTGGACCGATGCGCTCCTCGCCGAAGCCGAAACCCGGCTCGCGCGCTGGCGCGAAGCCGTCTCCCTGGCCACCGGACCGGCGGCGGAGGACACCGTCACGCGGCTGCGCGACCACCTGTCCGACGACCTCGACACGCCGAAGGCCCTGGCGGCGATCGACGCGTGGGCGAACGAAGCCCTGCGTCGCGACGGCACCGACCCGACGGCACCCGGCCTGATCCGCGACGCCGTCGACGCCCTCCTCGGCGTCGCCCTCTGACGAACCCGGGCCCGGCACTCCCGCGAGTGCCGGGCCCGGTCCGGGTATAACGCCCTATACCGGCCGGCCCGCGGCCAGCTCCAGGTGGTCGCCGGCCCAGTCCCGCCGCAGCCACCGGTCGTGGGACGCGATGACGACCGCGCCCGGCGCCGTCTCCAAGGCCGCGAACAGCTCTTCCGCCAAGGTCAGCGATATGTGGTTCGTCGGCTCGTCCAGCAGGAGGACGTCCGGCGGTTCGGCCAGCAGGATCGCCAGCGCCAGCCGCCGCCGCTGGCCGACCGACAGCGCCCCGACGGGCTGCCGCAGATCCCGTGACGCCAGCAGACCGAGCCGGCTCAACGGGGGAGCGTCCTCGCCGAGCGCGTCCCGGTACACCCGGGCCGCGGTCCGCTCCGGTGCGGCGAACACGACGTCCTGCTCCAGCAGCCCGACCCGGACGCCGTGTCCGAAGTGGACCGTCCCGGCCGCCGGGGCGAGCCGGCCGGCCAGCACCGACAGCAGGGTCGACTTCCCGGCGCCGTTCCCGCCGGTGACGAGCAGCCGGGCCGAGCCGTCGACGTCCAGCCGCGGCAGCGACAACCGTCCCAGGACTTCCAGCGAGCGCACCGAGATGGCCGGGCCGTCGCCGGTCGCGCGGCCGGTGAGCTCGGCCCGGAACCGCAGCGGCGCCGGCGGTTTGCGGACCTGGTCGCGTTCCAGGTTCTCCAGCCGCTGCTCGGCGTCGCGCACCCGCCGCGAGATCGTCTTCTGGACGCGGGCGCCCTTGAAGTGGTGGATGAACTTGTCGTTGTCGCGCGGGCCGCGGCCGTAGGCGACGTTCCGCGCGGTGACCGCGACGGTTTCCCGCAGCTCCTTCAGCTCCTCCTGCTCTTCGGCGTACCGCTGCTCCCACCGGGCGCGTTCGGCCTTCTTGTGGCCGAGGTAGTCGGTGTAGCTGCCGCCGTAGCGCACCGCGCCGCCGGCCTGCCGGTCGGCCGCGGCCGGGTCCAGGTCGACGATGTCGGTGCAGACAGCGTCGAGGAACACCCGGTCGTGCGAGGACAGCACCACGATTCCGGTCAGCTCGGTGAGGTGGCGCTCGAGGAACGCCATCGCGCTGTCGTCGAGGTGGTTGGTCGGCTCGTCGAGCAGGAGCGTCTCCGGCTGCCGGATCAGCAGCGCGGCCAGGCCGAGCCGGGACCGCTGCCCGCCGGACAGCGTGCCGAGCCGCCGGTCCGGGGCGACGCCGCCGAGGCCGAGCCCGTCGCAGACGAGCTTGGCGCGGCGGTCGGCGTCCCAGAGGTCGTGGGCCTGGGCCCACTCCAGGACCCGGCCGTACTCCTCGAGCACGCCCGGGTCGTCAGGCCGGTCGGTCATGGCGGCGGTCAGCTCGTCGAGCCGGGCCGCGGCGGCGCGGATCTCGGCGAGCGCGTCGTCGAGCACGTCGGCGAAGGTCGCGTCCAGGGCGAAGGGGAGTTCCTGCAGCAGGAACCCGACGTCCGGGCCGCGGAGCACCTCGCCGGAACGCGGTTCTTCGAGCCCGGCGAGCAGGCGCAGCAGGGTGGACTTGCCGGTGCCGTTCTCGCCGACCAGGCCGAGCCGCTGCCCGGCCGACGCGGTGAGGGAGACGCCGTCGAGGACGACGCGGGTGCCGTAGCCGAAGACGACGTCCTTGGCCTGCAACGGGAAAACGGGAGACATGTGCGATCACCGGGCCCTGGGGGAAGAAAAGCGGGGATCCACGCCGGGCGTCGTGGCACGCGGGAGCGTCGGCTCGACCGGTGCCGCCTCAAGCGGGATGGGCGCGGTTCAGTTCCTCATAGTGGAACCAGGTTAACGCAACAACCGTAGAGTTAGTCAACGGGTTATGGCCTGGGTCACATCCGGCAGGTCCGCCGTCGACCGTTCGGCCGCCGCGGTGCCGTCGGTGAGGAATTCGAGCAGGGCGGTCAGCTGGCGGCGGTCGAAGCGGGCCAGGCGTTCACCGACGAACCGGGCCATCGGCGCGTACAGCTCGGCGAGTTCGGCCATCCGGTCGGGCAGCGGCCGGACGACGAGCCGGCGGCGGTCCGCGGGATCGGGCGCGCGCTCGGCGAGCCGGTGCCGCTCCATCCGGTCGAGCAGCCGGGTGAACGCGCCCGTGCTCATCCCGAGCAGCCGGGCGAGCTCGGACGGCGAATCGCTGACGCCGCCGTGGAGCAGGTGCAGGCAGTGCAGCTCGGTCGGGGTGACGGCCATCCGCTCGGCGACCGCCGCGTGGAAGAGCGCGGTCGACCCGACGAACCGGGGGAGGGCGAGGGCGGCGGCGGTGGCGAGTTCGCGCTGGTCGGGCAACGTCCATCCCAGGTTCGGTGACGACGCAGTCACTGCCCGGTGCAGTCACTGCCCCGCGAACGATAGCGGAGCCGCTTGACAGACCCGCAGGCGGGACGAACTATGAAAGAAGACTTTCGAAATAGTTCTTTCAGATTGGACGACCGATGGCCGGGCTGCCGCCGCGCAAGCGGATCGAAGACGTCGAGCTGCTGCGCGCGCTGGCGCACCCGCTGCGGTCGGCGCTGCTGAACCACCTGACCGCGGTCGGCCCGCGCACCGCGAGCGAGTGCGCCGAAGCGGTCGGCTCGACGGCGTCCAACTGCAGCTGGCACCTCCGGCAGCTCGCGCAGTACGGCCTGGTCGAGCGGGCCGACGCCGAGGACGGCCGGGAGCGGCCGTGGCGCGCCCGGCAGGTCGGTCTGGAGCTGGGGGAGCCCGCCGCCGACCCGGCGCACCGGGCCGCGCAGCTGGGCGTGGTCGGCGCGCAGTTGAGCCACGAGCAGGAGCTGACCCAGCGGTACCTGGACTCCTTCGACGACCTCGACCCGGCCTGGCGCGCCGCGACCGGGCTGGCCACCTACGCGCTGCGCGTCACGCCGGCGGAGCTGACCCGGCTGACCGAGGCGATCGACGCGCTGGTCCGGCCGTACGTCGGCGCCATCCGCGCCGACGCCCCCGCCGACGCGCGCCCGGTGCACGTCGGCTTGCGGGCGTTCCCGCGCATCGAGCACTCGGGGAAGGCGGAGGAATGAAGCAGCTGCTGGGGGTTCCGGCGTTCGCGCGGCTGTGGGTGGCCGCCTTCTTCGGCGAGACGGCCGAGTGGATGCTGCAAGTGGCGTTGCCCGTCTACGTCTTCCAGCGCACCGGCTCCGCCGCGACGACGGCGTTGAGCATCGTGCTCGGGCTGCTGCCCGCGGTGCTGCTGAGCCCGGTCGCCGGGGTCGTCGCCGACCGGTGGAACCGCCGCGCGGTGCTCTTCGGCGTCTGCTGCGGGCTCGCCGTGGTGGCGCTGCCGCTGCTGGCCGAGCCCGGTGTCACGGTGGTCTACGCGGTGATGGCCGCCCAGGCGGCACTGGCGTCGGTGTTCGAACCCGCGCGCAACGCGCTGGTGCCCGAGCTGGTCGGCGTCGCGGAGGTGACCGCGGCCAACGGGCTGATGAGCGTGAACGGCAGTGTCGCCCGGCTGGCCGGCGGCTGGGCCGGGGGTGCCCTGCTGGGCTTCGGCGGGCTGACCGACGTCATCACCGGCTACCTGGCCGTGCTCGTGGTGGCCGCGGCCCTGCTGGCCAAGCCGTTCCGCCGGGTCGCCGCGCCGGCACCGGTGGCGGCGCGGGAACCGGTGGTGCGCGCCTGGCTGACCGGCCTGCGCGAGCTGACGCACGACCCGCGGCTGCGGCGCACCGGGCTCGCGCTGGTGTTCACGTCGCTGGCGCAGGGCATGTTCCTGGTGCTGTTCGTGGTCTACGTCCTGGACGTGCTCGGCGGCAGCGAAGCCGACGCGGGGCTGCTGCGGGGTGTGCAGGCGATCGGCGGGCTGGCCGCCGGGTTCGCCCTGGCCACCGTGGCGCGGCGGGTCGCGCCGACGGCGCTGCTGGGCTGGGGTTCCCTCGCGCTGGGGCTGGTGTCCGCGCTGATCTGGAACCTCTCGCTGGTCACGACGGCGCTGGGGCTGTACGTCGGGTTGTTCGTCGTGGTCGGGGCGCCGGGCGTGGCCGTCGGCGCCGGGGTGTTGTCGGAGATCCAGAGCGTGGTGGCACCCGAGCGGGCCGGCCGGGTGCTGAGCACGACGTTCGCCGCCGTGGCCGCCTGCACGACCGCCGGCGCGCTGCTGGCGGGCGCGCTCGTCGCGACGACCGGGCCCGCCGTGCTCCTGAACGTCCAGGCCGGCGTCTACGTCGTCGCCGGGCTGCTGGTGCTGCTCCCGCGCCGGGGGTGGACCCGGCAGCCGGCCTGCCGGGCGGCGTCGGCGAGGTCGTAGAGCGCCGACGTGCTGCCGTCGGCGCCCGGCGCGAAGGGATCCGCAGGTTTTGCCTAGCTTCCCCGGCGGCGGTGGTTACGGTGGAGGGGTGCCGCACCTGTTCGCCACCAGCGACCTCCACGTGACCCACGAGGGCAACGGCCCCATCCTCGACTCGGTCGTCCCGGAAACCCCCGAAGACTGGCTGCTCGTCGCCGGCGACGTCGCCGAGCTGGCCGAGGCCACCATCGGGACGCTGAAGACCCTGCGCAGCCGGTTCGCCAAGGTCGTCTGGGTGCCGGGCAACCACGAGCTGTGGACGACGAAGAACGACGACTGCCAGCTGCGCGGCCAGGCCCGGTACGAGTACCTGGTGGAGCAGTGCCGCGAGATCGGCGTCCTGACCCCGGAGGACGAGTTCCCGGTCTGGACGCACGGCCCGCGGCCGCTGACGATCGCCCCGCTGTTCCTGCTCTACGACTACAGCTGGCGGACCCCGGAGGCCGAGGGCAAGTCCCTGGAGGAGGCCCTGCGCCAGGCTCGCGAGGCCGGCGTGGTCTGCACCGACGAGTACTTCCTGTACCCGGACCCGTACCCGAGCCGCCAAGCGTGGTGCGCGGACCGGCTGAAGATCAGCACCGAGCGCCTCGACGCGATCCCCGAGGACCACGGCACGATCCTGATGTCGCACTGGCCGCTGCACCGCCACCCGACGGCGCCGCTGTACTGGCCGGAGTTCGCGCTGTGGTGCGGCACGACGAAGACCGAGGACTGGCACGTCCGCTACCGCGCGGAGATCGCGGTGTACGGGCACCTGCACATCCCGCGCAGCACCGAGGCCGACGGCGTCCGGTTCGAAGAGGTCTCGCTGGGTTATCCGCGCGAGTGGCGCAAGCGGGCCCGCGGCGCGGTGCCGATGCGCCGCATCCTGTGGCCGTCATGATCCCTCGCGCCGCCGCTCCCTGAGGGCGCGCACCCGCCCGCGGCTGGCGCATGCCGGGGACGGGCACCACCGCCGCCGGCCGCCCGGGTCGGCGAACACCCCGCGGCAGTCCTGCTCGGGGCAGGCCCGGAGGTCGTGCCGCAGGGGGCCGGTGAGCCAGTCCGTGGCCTGGTGGGCCAGCCGGGCGAAGGCGGCCGCGGCGGTCGGCGGGGCGCTCCGGTGCAGCCTCTCCAGCGCCGCCAGGTGGACCGGCTCCTGGGCAAGTGCCTGCGCCAGGGCCCGGACCTGCTCCGCGGTCGGCGCGAGGCCGTCGACCGCGCCGAGAGCCAGGGGCCGGAGTGTCTCGCGGAGTTCGCGGGCCCGGTCCAGGTCGGTGTCCGTGACCGGGGCGAGCGGGGTCAGCTCGGACAGAGCGAGCCACTCGCGCAGCCGCGCAGCCGTCGGCAGCCGCTCGACCGGCTGCGCGCCGAAGTGCCGGCCGCGGGTGGCCAGGAGGTTCAGCCAGGGGGCGCCCATGTCGAGGCGGAAGTCTTCGGACACCTCGCCAGCGTAACGGGTGAGGCGTTACACTGACGATCGTGACTGGGGAGCCGAAGGTCCGGACGGTGCTGGGTGACATCGATCCGGCCGAACTGGGCGTGACGAACTCGCACGACCACCTCTTCTTCGCCTCGAAACTGCTGCCGGGCCAGGAGCTCGACGGCCGGGAGCCGGCCACGGAGCAGGTGCTCCACTTCAAGGCGGCGGGCGGTGCGGCCCTCGTCCAGTGGACGCCGCACGGGCTCGGCCGCCGGATGCCGGAGCTCGCCCGGATCGCGCGGGAGACGGGCGTGCACCTGGTGGGCGCCACCGGCCTGCACCGCGCCGAGCACTACGCGCCCGCCGCACTGAGCCGGCTCGTCGACGACCTCGCCGGCGTCTTCGTCGACGACCTGACCGGGACCACCGCACCGCGCGCCGGGCTGATCAAGGTCGCCGGCGCCTTCCACACGATCGATGCGCACGCCCGGCTGACGATGACCGCCGCCGCGGTCGCCCACGAGGAGACCGGCGCGCCGATCGCCGTGCACCTCGAACTCGGCACGGCGGGCCTGGAGACGGTCGACCTGCTCTGCGGCAAGCTCGATGTCCCACCCGAGAAGGTGATCCTGGGGCACCTGAACCGGAACCCGGACCCGCCGCTGCAGCGGGAGATCGCCGAGACCGGCGTGTTCCTCGGCTTCGACGGTCCGTCGCGGGCCAACCACGCCACCGACCAGCGGCTCTTCGACGGCCTCGAAGTGCTCGTCGAGGCCGGGCACGGCGGGCGGATCCTGCTGGGCGGCGACACCACGACGGCCGCGGCCCGGTTCCAGCCGGGCGCGGCCTACCTGCTCACCACGCTCGCGCCGCGGCTGGCGCAGCGGCTCGGCGGCGACGTCGTCACGGCCCTGCTGGTGGCGAACCCCGCGCGGGCGTTCGCCACCAACTGGCGCCGGTGACTCAGCGCAGGCCGAAGCCTTCCTGCCCGCCGCCACGGCCGCGGCGGCGCAGGTAGCGCTCGAACTCCGCGGCGATCTTGTCGCCGCTCACGTCCTGCTCCGCGACCTCGCTCTGGGCGTCGCCGCGCTCCTCGAGGCTGCGGACGTACTCGCTGATCTCCTCGTCCTCGTCGGCCATCTCGCTGACCGTGCGCTGCCATTCCTCGGACTGCTCGGGCAGCGCGCCCAGCGGGATTTCGACGTCGAGGATGTCCTCCAGCTTGTGCAGCAGCGCCAGCGTCGCCTTCGGGGACGGCGGGTGCGACACGTAGTGCGGCACCGCGGCCCAGATCGACACCGCCGGGATGCCCGCCTGCACGCAGTAGTCCTGGAGGATGCCGACGATGCCGGTCGGGCCCTGGTAGTTGTTCAGGTCGAGGCCGTAGAGCGAGGCCGTGTCCTTGTCGTAGGCCGTTCCGGTGACCGGGACGGGCCGGGTGTGCGCGGTGTCGGCGAGCAACGCCCCCAGCGTCACCACGGTTGCGACGTCGAGCTGCTGGATGTGCTCCAGCAGCTCCGCGCAGAACGCGCGCCAGCGCATGTTGGGCTCGGGACCCTGGACGAGGACCACGTCGCGGTCGAAGCCGTCGGGGCGGCACACCGACAGCCGCGTCGTCGGCCAGTCCACCCGTCGAGTGACGCCGTCCACCATCCGGACGGTCGGGCGGCTGACCTGGAAGTCGTAGTAGTCGTCGGGCTCCAGTTCCGCCAGCGGGGTGGCGTCCCAGTTCAGCTGCAGGTGCTCGACCGCCCGGCTGGCCGCGTCACCCGCGTCGTTCCATCCTTCGAAGGCGACCACCATCAGCGGCCGGGTGGGTTCGGGGCGGCCGCCGGGCGGCCGCGGGGTCTCGTCGACGGGCTCACTCACCGGACCAGCCTACGACCACCGGCCTTACGCTGTTCAGCATGTCCGACCGCCTGTCGTCCCCGTTCCTCGACGCCCTCCGCTCGCGTGTCCTGGTGGCCGACGGGGCGATGGGCACCGCCCTGCAGGCCCACGACCTCGGCCTGGACGACTTCGGCGGTCTCGAAGGGTGCAACGAGATCCTCAACGTCACCCGGCCGGACGTGGTCCGCTCGGTGCACCGCGGGTACCTCGAAGCGGGCGCGGACGCTGTCGAGACCAACACTTTCGGGGCCAATTTCGCCAACTTCGCCGAGTACGACATCACCGGCCGGATCTTCGAACTGGCCGAGGCCGGCGCCCGGCTGGCCCGCGAAACCGCTGACGAGTTCGCGACGCCCGGCCGCCCGCGGTTCGTGCTCGGCTCGGTCGGGCCCGGCACCAAGCTCCCGACGCTCGGCCACGCGCCGTTCACCACGCTGCGTGACGCCTACCGCGAGGAGGTCCGCGGCCTGCTCGCCGGCGGTGCCGACGCGGTGATCGTCGAAACCACCCAGGACATCCTCCAGACGAAGGCGTCGGTCATCGGCGCCAAGCGGGCGATGGCGGCCGAGGGCCGGTCCGTGCCGGTCCTCGTTTCGATCACCGTCGAAACGACCGGCACCATGCTGCTCGGCACCGAGGTCGGCGCGGCGCTCGCCGCGCTCGAACCGCTCGGCATCGACGTCATCGGGCTCAACTGCGCCACCGGGCCGGCCGAGATGAGCGAGCACCTGCGGCAGCTCGCCAAGCACGCCCGGGTGCCGCTGTCGGTCATGCCGAACGCCGGCCTGCCCGAGCTGGGCCCGGACGGCGCGGTCTACCCGCTCGGCCCGGAAGCCCTGGTCGAGGCGCTGACCGGGTTCGTCCGCGAGTTCGGCGCCGGCCTGGTCGGCGGCTGCTGCGGCACCACCGGCGAGCACATCCGGCAGCTCGCCGCGGCCGTCGCGGACACGGCACCGGTGCCCCGGCGGCCGCGGCCCGAACCCGGCGTGTCGTCGCTCTACCAGGCCGTGCCGTTCAAGCAGGACGCCAGCGTGCTGGTGATCGGCGAGCGGACCAACGCCAACGGTTCGAAAGCCTTCCGCACCGCTATGCTCGACGGCCGCTGGGACGACTGCGTCGAGATCGCCCGCGAACAGACCCGCGACGGCGCCCACCTGCTCGACCTGTGCGTCGACTACGTCGGCCGCGACGGCACCGCGGACATGGCCGAGCTCGCCGGGCGCCTGGCCACCGCCTCCACGCTGCCGATCATGCTCGACTCCACCGAGGTCGCCGTGCTGCGCGCGGGCCTCGAACGCCTCGGCGGCCGGTGCGCGGTCAACTCCGTCAACTACGAGGACGGCGACGGGCCCGAGTCGCGGTTCACCCAGGTCATGGACCTGGTCAGCGAGCACGGCGCCGCGGTCGTCGCGCTCACCATCGACGAAGAAGGCCAGGCGCGCACCGCGGCCAAGAAGGCCGACATCGCGACCCGGCTGATCGGGGACATCACCGGCAAGTGGAGCCTGCGCACCTCCGACGTCATCATCGACGCGCTCACCTTCACCATCGCCACCGGCCAGGAGGAGTCCCGCCGCGACGGCATCGAAACGATCGAAGCCATCCGCGAGATCAAACGCCGCCATCCCGACGTCCAGACCACCCTGGGCCTGTCGAACATCTCCTTCGGGCTCAACCCGGCCGCGCGGCAGGTGCTGAACTCGGTGTTCCTGCACGAGTGCGTCCAGGCCGGCCTCGACACCGCGATCGTGCACGCGTCGAAGATCCTCCCGATGGCCCGGATCCCGGACGACCAGCGCGCGGTCGCCCTCGACCTCGTCCACGACCGCCGCCGCGAGGGGTACGACCCGCTGCAGGAGCTGATGGCCCTGTTCGAGGGCGTCAGCGCGGCGTCGTCGAAGGCGTCGCGGGCCGAGGAGCTGGCCGCGTTGCCGCTCTTCGAACGCCTCGAACGCCGGATCGTCGACGGCGAGCGCAACGGGCTCACCGACGACCTCGACGCCGCGCTGGAGCAGCGGCCCGCCCTGCAGATCATCAACGACACGCTGCTGTCCGGGATGAAGACCGTCGGCGAGCTGTTCGGCTCCGGGCAGATGCAGCTGCCGTTCGTGCTCCAGTCCGCCGAGGTGATGAAGGCCGCCGTCGCCCACCTCGAGCCGCACATGGAGTCCGGCGACGACTCCGGCAAGGGCCGGATCGTGCTGGCCACCGTGCGCGGCGACGTCCACGACATCGGCAAGAACCTCGTCGACATCATCCTGTCCAACAACGGCTACGAGGTCGTCAACCTCGGCATCAAGCAGCCCATCACGACCATCCTCGACGCGGCCGCCGAGCACGGCGCCGACGCGATCGGGATGTCCGGGCTGCTGGTGAAGTCCACGGTGATCATGAAAGAGAACCTCCAGGAGATGAACTCCCGGGGCGTCTCGGCGCGCTGGCCGGTGCTGCTCGGCGGTGCCGCGCTCACCCGGTCCTACGTGGAGAACGACCTGACCGAGCTCTACCTCGGCGACGTCCGGTACGCGCGGGACGCGTTCGAAGGCCTGCGGCTGATGGACGCGATCATGGCCGCCAAGCGCGGGGAGTCGCCGCTCGTGGACGCCGACGCGGAGAAAAAGCGTCAGGAGCGCAAGGAACGCCGCGAACGCTCGCTGCGGATCGCCGAGGCGCGCAAAGCCCGCAAGGCCGAGGAGGCAGCCCTCGACGGGCCGCCGCCCGCGCGCTCGGACGTCGCCACCGACGTCCCGCTGCCGAGCCCGCCGTTCTGGGGTTCGCGGGTGGTCAAGGGCGTCGCGCTCGCCGACTACGCCGCGATGCTCGACGAGCGCGCGACCTTCATGGGCCAGTGGGGGCTCAAGGGCGCCCGCGGCGGCGCCGGGCCGACCTACGACGAACTCGTCGAGTCCGAGGGCCGGCCGCGGCTGCGGTACTGGCTCGACCGGCTGACCGCCGACGGCGTCCTCGCCCACGCCGCCGTCGTCTACGGCTATTTCCCGTGCGTCGCCGAGGGCGACGACCTGGTCGTGCTCACCGAGCCGTCGCTCGACGCGCCCGAGCGGGTGCGGTTCACCTTCCCGCGGCAGTGGCGCGACCGGCGGCTCTGCCTGGCCGACTTCTACCGCCCCCGCGAGGCGGGCGAAGTCGACGTCGTGCCGTTCACCGTCGCCACCATGGGGCAGCCGATCGCGGATTACGCGAACGAGCTGTTCGCCGCCAACGCCTACCGCGACTACCTGGAGGTCCACGGCCTCGGCGTCCAGCTCACCGAAGCGCTGGCCGAATACTGGCACTGCCGCATCCGGGGAGAGCTCACCTTCCCCGGCGGTGTGGCGGTCGCCTCAGAGGACCCCGACGACGTCGAGGACTTCTTCAAGCTCGGCTACCGTGGGGCGAGGTTCTCCCTGGGCTATGGCGCCTGTCCCGACCTCGAAGACCGGGCGAAGATCGTCGCCCTCCTCGAACCGGGCCGGATCGGCGTGAAGCTGTCCGAGGAGTACCAGCTGCACCCCGAGCAGTCGACCGACGCGATCGTCTGCCACCACCCCGAAGCGAAGTACTTCAACACCTGATCCGGAGGGAATCCACTGTGGACGGTCTCGACGCCGTGTTGTGGGACATGGACGGCACGCTCGTCGATTCCGAGAAGCTGTGGGACGTCGCCCTCTACGAGACAGCGGAATTCCTCGGCGGCAAGCTTTCCGAAGAGCAGCGGATGACGCTCGTCGGGTCCAACATGGACGACACCTCGGCCTACCTCCTCGAGGTGGTCGGCCTTCCGGTGACGCCGGAAGCGATCGCGTCGACGGGGGCGGAGATCCGCCGCCGCACGGCCGGGCTCTTCGACGACGAGCTGCCGTGGCGCCCCGGCGCCCGGGAAGCCCTGACGGCGGTGCGCGAGGCGGGCCTGCGCTCGGCGCTGGTCACCTCGACCGAGCGCGAACTGACCGAACTCGCGCTGAACACGATCGGCCGGGACTTCTTCGACGTCACCGTGTGCGGCGACGAAGTCGAAGGCCTGAACAAGCCGCACCCGCGCCCGTACCTCAAGGCGGCCGAACTGCTCGGCGTTTCGCCGGAGCGCTGCGTGGCGGTCGAGGACTCGCCGCCGGGCACGGCTTCGGCGGTCGCGGCGGGCTGCACGGTGCTGGTCGTGCCCAACGACGTCGAGGTCGAAACGGGGGAGCGGCGGGTGTTCCGCGACTCCCTGGTGGGCATCGACGTGCCGGCGCTGGCGGCCCTGCTCGGCTGACCACGACCATGTCGCTTTTCCGCTAGCCCGGGTCGCCGGAGTCCGCGATGCTGGCGTGGTGCATGAGGACTTCGAACGGTGCGTGCGGGCCGTGCAGGCGAAGGACGCCCGGTTCGACGGGTGGTTCTACTGCGCGGTCCTGACGACCCGGATCTACTGCCGGCCCAGCTGCCCGGTCGTGCCGCCCAAGCGGCAGAACATGAGCTTCCACCCGAGTGCCGCGGCCGCGCAGCAGGCCGGGTTCCGGGCGTGCAAACGGTGCCGTCCCGACGCCAGCCCGGGCTCGCCGCTGTGGAACGAACGCGCCGACCTCGTCGCGCGGGCGATGCGGCTGATCGCCGACGGCATCGTCGACACCGAAGGCGTCCGCGGCCTCGCCGCCCGCCTCGGCTACAGCGTCCGGCAGGTCGAACGCCAGGTGTTCGCCGAACTCGGCGCCGGACCCCTGGCGCTGGCCCGGGCCCAGCGCGCGCAGACCGCGCGGACGCTGATCGAGACGACCACGCTGCCGATGACCGAGCTGGCCCTGGCCGCCGGGTTCGGCAGCATCCGGACGTTCAACGACACCGTCCGCGAGGTGTTCGCGCTCTCCCCGACCGAACTGCGGCAGCGCGCGAAGGGCCGGCCCACCGCGGCGCCCGGCGCGCTCGTCCTACGGCTGCCGTACCGGAAGCCGCTGTGCCCGGACAACCTCTTCGGGCACCTGGCCGCGACCGGCGTGCCGGGCGTGGAGGAGTGGCGGGACGGCGCCTACCGCCGGACGCTGCGGCTGCCGCACGGCCACGGCGTCGTCGCGCTGCGGCCCGAGGACGGGCACATCGCCTGCCGGCTCAGCCTGGCCGACCTGCGGGACCTGCCCGCCGCGACCAGCCGGTGCCGGCGGCTGCTGGACCTCGACGCCGACCCGGTCGCCGTCGACGAGCAGCTCGCCACCGACCCGCTGCTCGCCCCGCTGGTCGCGGCCGCTCCCGGCCGCCGGGTCCCGCGCGCCGTCGACGGCGCCGAGTTCGCCGTGCGGGCGGTGCTCGGCCAGCAGGTCTCGACGGCGGCCGCCCGCACCCACGCGGCGCGGCTCGTCGTCGCGCACGGCGAACCGGTCGACGACCCCGAAGGCGGCCTGACGCACCTGTTCCCGTCCCCGGCGGCGCTGGCTTCGCTGGACCCCGAGACGCTGGCCATGCCCCGCAGCCGCCGTCGCACGCTGCTCGGGCTGGTCGAGGCGTTGACGGACGGACTGGACCTCAGCGCGGGCAGCGACTGGGAGGCCGCGCGGGCCGCTTTGAGCGCGTTGCCCGGCTTCGGGCCGTGGACGGTCGAGACCATCGCGATGCGCGCGCTCGGCGACCCGGACGCGTTCCTCCCCACCGACCTCGGCATCAAGTACGCGGCGGAGACCCTCGGCCTCGGCGGCCAGGCGGCCGTCGTCGCCCGCTCCGCGGCGTGGCGCCCTTGGCGCGCTTACGCCACCCAGCACCTGTGGGCCACCGGCGACCACGCGATCAACCGGATGCCCGCGGCATGAAACCGACAGGAGAAAAGATGCGCACCCACGCCGTCGTCGACAGCCCCTGCGGCCCGTTGACGCTGGTCGCCGAGGGCGCCGCGCTCTGCGGCCTCTACATGGTCGACCAGCGCCACCGCCCGGACGAGCTGACCTTCGGCACCCACGACCCCGGCGCCGGGATCTTCGACCGCGCCGAGACCGAGCTGAAGGAGTACTTCGCCGGGCAGCGCCACGAGTTCGACGTCCCGCTGACGTTCGTGGGCACGCCGTTCCAGCAGTCGGTCTGGGCCCAGCTGCGCAAGATCCCGTACGGCACCACGATCTCCTACGGCCAGCTCGCCGACCGGCTCGGCAACCCGGCCGCGTCGCGGGCGGTCGGGCTGGCCAACGGGAAGAACCCGATCGGCATCATCGTCCCGTGCCACCGCGTGGTCGGTTCCACCGGCTCGCTCACCGGCTACGGCGGCGGCCTCGAGCGCAAGCGGTACCTGCTGGACTTCGAGCAGGGCGCGCTCTTCTGAGGCTCGGCCGCGAACCCGGCGGGGCCCCGGCGTGCTCCGGCCCGGGACCGGAGGCCTGCGGCGGCGCGGGCCGCGCCCGGCGGCGGGTGCGGAGGTTCGGCGGTCGCGGGGGAACTCCTGCGGCGGGGAAGCGCGGCAGGCGGGTGCGGAAGTCCCGCGGCGGCGTCGACGCGGCGATCCGGTGCGGTGCGCGGGATTGCTGCCCGGGCGCCCGAGCCCGGCCGAGCCCGCCGCCGGGCCGAGGGTGGCCACCCTTTCGTGAGCTGATCCCAGCCCGTGGGAGCCGGTGTCCACGGCCGTGTGAGATGGGCTGCATCCGCGGCGGGGCGGGGCGGCGCCGCGGGGTGCGGGATGGAAGGATTCCGCATCGTGAAGACCTTCGATGAGCTGTTCGCGGAGCTTGCCGAGCGTGCGCGTACCCGTCCCGACGGGTCCGGCACCGTCGTCGCCCTCGATGCCGGGGTGCACGCCCAGGGCAAGAAGGTGCTCGAGGAAGCCGGCGAGGTGTGGATCGCCGCCGAGCACGAGTCCGACGAGCGGCTCGCCGAGGAGATCTCGCAGCTGCTGTACCGGGTGCAGGTGCTGATGCTCGGCCGCGGGCTGTCGACCGAGGACGTCTACCGCTACCTGTGACGGGTGGTCCCCGAAGAACCCGAAGAACGAGGAGAAGAGCGAAATGCTGCGTGTTGCCGTGCCGAACAAGGGAGCCCTCGCCGCCGCGGCGACGGAGATGCTCGGCGAGGCGGGCTACCGCAAGCGGCATGAGCAGCGCGACCTGACCGTGCTCGACCCGGTCAACGAGGTCGAGTTCTTCTTCCTGCGGCCCAAGGACATCGCCATCTACGTCGGCTCCGGCGAGCTCGACCTCGGCATCACCGGCCGCGACCTCGCGCTCGACTCCGGCGCCCCGGTCGAGGAGATCCAGGCGCTCGGCTTCGGCGGTTCGACGTTCCGCTACGCGGCCCCGGCCGGCCGCGAGTGGAAGCCGGCGGACCTGCACGGCAAGCGGCTGGCCACGTCCTACCCGCGGCTGGTCCGCGACGACCTCGCCCGCCACGGCGTCGAGGCCGAAGTGATCCGCCTCGACGGTGCGGTCGAAATCTCGATCCAGCTCGGCGTGGCGGACGCGATCGCGGACGTCGTCGAGTCCGGGCGCTCGCTGCGGCAGAACAACCTGGTGGCCTTCGGCGACCCGATCTGCGTCTCGGAAGCGGTGCTGCTGCAGCGCCGGGGCACCGGGGAGAGCAAGGCGAAGTCGCAGCTGGCCGCGCGCCTGCGCGGGGTCGTGTTCGCGCAGCAGTACATGATGCTCGACTACGACTGCCCGCGGACGCTGGTCGAGCGCGCGATCGCGATCACGCCGGGCCTGGAGTCGCCGACGGTGGCGCCGCTGGCCGACGAAGACTGGGTGGCCGTGCGGGCGATGGTGTCGCGCAAGAAGGTCAACCTGATCATGGACGAGCTGGCCGAGGTCGGCGCGAAGGCGATCCTGGCCTCCGACATCCGCTCCTGCCGCCTCTGACCCGCCCGTCGTGAGTGGTCAGGCGGGTCAGAACCCGCCTGACCACTCACGACCGGGGACGGTTGGGTTTCTTGGGCAGCAGATCGTAGAGGCCCTTGCGGGCGCCGTTGTCGTTGACGTTGCGCGCCACCGCCACCTCGGAGATGAAGTCCTCGAAGACGAACTCCTCGTCGGCCGGGACCACCGCCGGGGCCGCGTTCTCCTCCAGGTAGCTGTCGAGCGTCTCGGCGATCTCGCGGAAGGACAGCGCCTGCAACGTCTCCGGTGCGTACGTCGTCACCGGGACGCCGTGCGCGGCCGCCTCGTTCATCACCACGCCCAGCGGCAGGTGCGACAGCATCGGGATGCCGAAGTCGTACATCTCCTGCAGCGCCGCGGCCGCGTAGTGCGAGATCGGCCGCCGGTACAGGCTCGGGACCAGGCCGAACCACGACAGCGGCTGCCGCCCGACGGTCTGCTCGACGTAGCGGACCTGGTCGGCCAGCAGCCGCAGCGCGCGGATGCTCGTCTTGTCCGGCTGGACCGGCACCAGGATGCCGTGCGAGGCCGCCAGCGCGTTGTTCGTCAGCACGTCCAGCGCCGGCGGGCAGTCGATGACGCAGTGGTCGTAGTTGGCGAACTGGATGACCCGCGCCAGCTGCCAGCCGGGGACGCGGAACGAGTCGAGCCGCCGGATCAGGTCGAACATCCCCGGTGACGTCGGCACGACGTCGAGCGCGCCGCCGCGGCCGAGGTTGCTGCGCGGGTGCGGCACGACGAGTTCCTCGATCGGGCCCTTCCACGTCTTGGCCAGCGCCTTCGCCAGGCTCGGCTGGTCCGCGGCCACCTCGGACAGCCCGAGCATCTCGGTCGTCGCGTGGCCCTGCGGGTCGAGGTCGACCAGGAGCACCCGGCGGCCCCGCTCGGCCAGTGCGGCCGCGGTGCCGACGCTCAGAGAGGTCTTCCCGACCCCGCCTTTCTGGTTGACCACCGAGGTGATCTGCATGCCGGAGCGCTCCTCAAGTCGGTCGTTCCGCGAAGGTTATTGGATGCGGGCCCGTTGTGGGTGGCTATCCGCCCCCGGCCTGTCGCGGCCGGACCATCAGCGCCTGCGCGCCGGTGGCCACCGGGCCGCCTTCGTCGTGCAGGATGCTCGTCGCCGTGCCGATGCCGTGGTGGCCCACCAGCGTCACCGCGTCGAGGCCGATCCACTCGCCGGACGGTGTCCGCCGCAGGTGCACGGTGAGTTCGGAGTTGATGAACCACCACTTCCGCGGGTCGAGGTAGTTGGACACGCCGTTGCCGGAGTCGGCGACGGCGAACAGCCGCTGCAGGCCGCTCGGCTCCTCGCCGTCGACCAGCGGGACGCGCTGGCGCGCCCACACGGCCGCCGGGCCCGGGACGTCCATGCCGCCCCGCACCGCGCGCCACTCGACCGCGTCGAGGTAGCCGCCCTGCCAGCCGTCCGGCCACGGCGACTCCGCGACGCTGCCGGGCGTGGGCAGCCGCGGGCCGGCGTCGGTGGCGACCTCTGAGGTGTCCGACGTCGCGATGCGCCACGCCGACGCCCGCGCCACGACCCGTTGGGCGCTCGCCAGCTCGGCTTGCAGCAACTCGACCGACCGGCCGGGCCGCTCGATCCGGGCCCGCACGGTGAGCTCGGCGACCGGCGCCGGCCCGAGGATCTCGACGGTCACCCGCGCGAGTTCGGCCGGGTGCGCGGATTCGACGTTTTCGAGGGCGCGGACGAGCAACGCCGACGGCGGGCCGAAGTGCTGGGCGTCCGGCGTCCACGGGCCGGCCGTGTGCCCGGTCGCGGAGAACCGGCCGTCGCCGAGCGGGGCGTAGAAGGCGTCGGCCATCAGTCGGCCCGGTCCAGGGGCGTCTCGTCGCCCGCGTCGGGCTCCGGCCAGCCGGGATATTCGGGTGGGGTGCCGCCGTACTCGGGGCAGTGCGCCTGGTGGTCGCACCAGTGGCACAGCTTGCTCTTGTTCGCCCGGAAGTCGCCGGTCTTGCCCGCCTTCAGGATGGCCTGCCAGATCGCTTCGAGGGTGCGCTCGAAGCGCAGCAGCTCGGCCTCGTCGGGGGTGTAGGCGAGCGATTGGCCGTCGGTGAGGTACATGAGCTTCAGCTGGCGCGGGACGATCCCGCGCAGCCGCCACAGCACCACGGCGTAGAACTTCATCTGGAACATCGCCTTCGCCTCGCCGATCTCGCGCGGCGCGGCCCCGGTCTTGTAGTCGACGACCCGGATCTCGCCGGTGGGCGCGACGTCGAGCCGGTCGATGTAGCCGCGCAGCAGGACACCGGAGCCGAGCTCGATCTCGACGTGCAGCTCGCAGGCCTCCGGTTCGAGGCGGCGCGGGTCTTCGAGTTCGAAGTAGGCGTCGAGGAGCTTTTCGGCCGACTGCAGCCATTCCGCGTGGTCTTCGGGTTTTTCGCCGTCGAACAGCTCGGTCCACTCCGGACGGTCCGCGGACAGGTCCGTCCACGCCGGGCCGAGCAGCTCGCGGGCCTGGGCGGGGACGCGCTCGGCGGCCGGGAGGGCGAACAGCCGCTCCAGGACGGAGTGGACGAGCGTGCCGCGCAGTTGGGCCTTGGTCGGGACCTCCGGCAGCCGGTCGACCGCGCGGAACCGGTAGAGCAGCGGGCACTGCTTGAAGTCGCTGGCCCTCGACGGCGACAGCGCGGGCCGCCGCCGCACCTCGGTGGCGACGGCGGAGGCTGGGGTGTCGGTGGTGACAGTGTCGGCGTCGGGCATGGGCAGAGCGTAACGCCGGGGTCCGACAGTTCCGGCGACCGCAACGCCCGCTGCCCCCGACCGGGCCGCCCCAAGCGCCCCAATGTGGCGTTCGGTGCGTTGAGCGCACCCAATGTGGCGTTCGGTGCGTCAGATGCACCCAACGCCACATTGGGGCGCAGGTCGCCACGCGACACCGGTGGGGCCGGATCACCCGGTACCCACACCCGGGGCTCTAGGCTCTCCGCATGGCCGCGACCAGTGACCAGGGCACCGGGGGTACCCGGCAGGCCGTCCTCTCGGACGGTGGCCTCGTGCTGTTCCGGGTCGCCGGGGTGCCGGTGCTGCTCGCACCCTCGTGGTGGGTCGGCTCGCTGATCGTCGTCGTGCTGTACGCGCCGCTGGTCGGGCGGCTGCTCCCGGAGGCCTCGACCACGACGTCGTGGCTGCTCGCCGGGGCCTTCGCGCTGCTGCTGGGCCTGTCCGTGCTCGCCCACGAACTCGGGCACTGCCTGGTCGCGCTGCGGCTGGGGATCCCGGTGCGGCGGCTGCGCCTGTTCCTGCTCGGCGGCCTGTCCGAAGTGGCCCGCACGCCCAAGCGGCCCGGCGACGAAGGCCTGGTCGCCGCGGCCGGGCCCGCGGTGTCGCTGCTGCTCGGCGGCTTCTGCGGCCTGTTGATGTTCGCCGTCCCGCCGGACGGCGCGGTCTGGCTCCTGGTCGCCGAATGCGCGGTGGCCAACCTCGCCGTCGGCGTGTTCAACCTGCTGCCCGGGCTGCCGCTGGACGGCGGCCGGCTGGTCCGCGCCGGGGTCTGGGCGGCCACCGGGATCCGTGCCAAGGGCACCCGCGCCGCGGTCGCCGGCGGCGCGGTCGTGGCCGCGGGGCTGCTGGTCTGGGCCCTGTGGGGCCTGGCGACCGCGAGCCCGGACCGCTGGCTGCGGCTGGGCGTCTGCGTCGTGACGGCGTGGTTCGTGATCCTCGGCGCGCGCTCGGAGCTGGCCGCCGAAGCGCGCCGCAGCTGGCCGGAGGGCCTGGTCCTCGGCGAGCTGGTCCGGCCGGTGCTGCAGCTGCCGGCCGAGAGCCCGGTTTCGGACGCGCTGGCCGCCTCGGCCGGCCGGGGCGTGGTCCTGGTCCGCGCCGACGGCGTGGCGGCCGGGCTCCTGGACGTCGGCGAGGCGGAGCGGCTCGCGAGCGCCACCCCGCACGCCCCGGCCGAGTTCGCGGCCGAGCCGATCCGGGCCGAGACGGTGCTGCTGGCGTCGGAGCCGGGGGAGGACGTCGTCGAGCGGGTCCGCGAAACGGCGGCGTGGCAGTTCCTCGTCGTCGACGACGAGGGCCGCCCGGCGGGCGTGCTGCGCCGGGACGACCTGCGGGCCGCTCTCAACCGCCGTACCCGCTGAGCCCGGCGCCCGCGCGGCCTGCGAAGATCTGGCGTCGGCCAAACGGGTTACAGGAGGAAGTGTTGTCGGTCAGCGGACCGTTTCGCGCGGGTGATCGGGTGCAGTTGACCGACTCGAAGGGGCGGCACTACACCCTGACGCTGGCCACCGGTGGTGAATACCACACCCACCGCGGCGCCCTGGCCCACGACGACCTGATCGGCCGCCCCGAAGGCTCGGTGGTGACGTCCGCGGGCGGGTCGACCTACCTCGCGCTGCGCCCGCTGCTGCCGGACTACGTCCTCTCGATGCCCCGCGGCGCGCAGGTGATCTACCCGAAGGACGCGGCGCAGATCGTGATGTGGGGCGACATCTTCCCCGGCGCGCGCGTGCTCGAGGCGGGGGCCGGGTCCGGCGCGCTGACGTGCTCGCTGCTGCGCGCGGTCGGCCCGGCCGGTCGCGTGCACTCCTACGAGATCCGCGACGACCACGCCGAACACGCCGAGCGCAACGTGGTGAAGTTCTTCGGCGAGAAGCCGGCCAACTGGTCGCTCACGGTGGCCGACCTGGCCTCGCACGAGGGCGAGGTCGACCGGGTCGTGCTGGACATGCTGGCGCCGTGGGACCAGCTGCCGAACGTGGCCGCCCACCTGGTTCCGGGCGGCGTGCTGACGGTCTACGTGGCGACGGTGACGCAGCTGTCGCGCGTCACGGAATCGCTGCGCGAGCAGCAGTGCTGGACCGAGCCCGAGTCGTGGGAGACGCTGATGCGCCCGTGGCACGTGGTGGGCCTGGCGGTCCGCCCGGACCACCGGATGGTGGCGCACACGGCCTTCCTGCTCACCGCGCGCCGGCTGGCGGACGGGACCGTGTCCCCGCGGGTGTCCCGCCGGCCGTCCAAGGGTAAGGGCTGAGGGAGTGCCGCCGCGCCGGAAGGCCGGCTTCGCGGTCGCCGCGGTGGTCGTCGCCGTCCTGGTCGTGCTGTGCGTGGGCTTCGCGCCGTCGTGGCTGGTCGGCCACGCACCCGGGCTCGGCGCGGCGGACCGGCTGAAGGCCGTGAACGACGTCCGCGCCACGCTGCTGCAGGCGCTGGGCGGGCTCCTGGCGCTGGCCGGGGTCGGGCTGGGCGCCGTCCTGACGTCCCGGCAGCTGCTGCTCAACCGCGAGAGCCGGTCGATCGACCTGTTCACCAAGGCGATCGACCAGCTCGGTGCGGAGCAGGAGCCGACCCGGCAGGGCGCCGTCTACGCGCTGGAACAGCTGGCGGAGCTCGATCCCCGGTACCGCGGGCACGTCCACGCGCTGCTCACCTCGTTCGTCGGCACCCGGGCACCGTGGCGGGGCGAACCGACGCCGCGTCGTGAAGGCGGCGCGGCCAACGACGTGGCGGCCGCGATCGCGGCACTGGGCCGTGGCGGGATGATCGAACCGGACGCGCCGTCCGAGCTGGAACGCGTCGATCTCCGGGGCGCCGATCTGACCGGCCTGGCGATCCCGCGGGTGTGTTTCGCGGGGTCGAACCTCGAGGGCGCGATGCTGCGGAACGCGAACCTGACCGGCGCGACGCTGTCGGGTGCGCTCCTGCGGGGCGCGGACCTGCGCGGGGCGGACCTGACCGCGGCGGTCCTGGAGGGCACGGACCTGACCGGCGTTCGCACGGACGCGGCCACGCGCTGGCCCGAGGGGTTCACCCCGCCCGGCTAGCTGTAGTGCCCTGTGAGGTTGTTGACGCGGGTGATGGGTGGTTTGCCGCCGATTGAGGTGTGGGCTGCGGTGGTGGTTGTAGTGGTGGAGGAATTCGGGTAGCGCTTGGGCGCGGTGGTGTGAGCTGGTGAAGAGCTGGGCGTAGGCCCATTCTTCGGCGAGGGTGCGGTTGAACCGTTCGGCTTTTCCGTTGGTTTGCGGCCGGTAGCGGCGGATGAAGCGGGCCTCGGCGCCGAGTTCGGTGAGGGTGTCGCGCCAGGCGTGGGAGCGGCGGTAGGCCAGGGCGTTGTCGGTCATGACTCGTTCGATCCGGTCGATGCCCAGTTCGGCCAGGGCGGTGGCGGCGCGGCGGAGGAATCCGGCGCAGGTGGTGGCCGTTTCGTCGGGGTGGATTTCGGCGTAGGCGAGGCGGGTGTAGTCGTCGATGGCGCAGTGGACGTACTCGTAGCCCACGCGTGGTGCGGCGCGGGTGGCGGCGTGTTGTGCGCTGTCGCGGCCGTGGGCTCGCCAGCCGCCGCCCTCGCGGAGCCGGCCGAGTTTCTTCACATCGACGTGCAGGAGTTCGCCGGGCCGGTCGCGTTCGTAGCGGCGGATGGGTTCCCCGGTGGGGCGGTCCAGCCAGGCCAGTTTCGGCATGTGGTGGCGGGTCAGGACCCGGTGCACCGTGGAGGCGTGCAGGTCGAGGATCCCGGCGATGCGGGCCGGGCCCAGCCGGCGGTTCCGGCGCAGGTCGATGATCTGCTGCTCGATCTCCTCGGGAACCCGCCGGGGTGAGTGGTGGGGCCTGGAGCAACGGTCGAGCAGGCCGGCTTCGCCGTGTTCGCGGTAGCGGCGGACCCATTTGTGGCCGGTCGCCCGGGAGATTCCCAGCTCGGCGGCGACGTGGGCGACGGGGCGTCCAGCGGTGACACGGTCGATCAGTAACCGGCGTCCGTGCAGGGTCAACCGCGCGTTACGGTGGGACACGAAACCTCCGTTGTGTTCGGTGATGGCGTCAGACACCAGCACCACACACGGAGGTCTTCGTCATGTTCAACCCGACGCGCCGCTCAACCGTCAACAACGTCCATGGTTACTACAGCTAGCCGGGCACGCACCAGCGGCCGTTCTCCTTGTGCAGCGGGAAGGGCGTGTCCTTGATCCCGCCCGACGCTTCCACGTGCACCTTCGCCGTCGCCGACTCGCCGCGCAGCTCCGGGGGTGCCAGCAGCTTCACCGTGACCGGACCGGCCGCGTCCCACATCCGCTGGAGGCCGGCCAAGGCCTCCGCGGTCTGCGGGCGGCAGGTGAGCTTGCCGAACGCCGCCGAGTCGTGGCGGGCGATCGCGTCGACGATCGCCTGGGCCAGCACGGCCACCGCCGCCGTGTCGGCCTCGTCCGGGGCCGGGGCCGGGGCCTGCGTCGGGCGGGCCGGGGGTGACGGCGGCGCCGAGGGCGGGGGCGGGGAGCCGGCCGGGGCGACCAGCAGCAGCCCCAGCACCACGCCCGCGCCGGCCACGCCGAGCAGGACCAGCCCGGCGGCGAGCGGGCGGTTCACCGCCGCCGGGTGCTCACGAGCCGTCCGCCCGGACGTTGGACAGGCACCACAGCCCGGATTCCTTCTGCGCGGACATCGTGCCGACCTTGGTCTTGCTGCCGTCGGTGGCGGAGTAGCGGACGGTCGCCTTGTCGCCGGTCTCCTCCGGCGTGCCGGTCAGCTTCACCGTGACCTTCGGGATGTCGCCCGTGGTGCCCTCGTAGACGCTGCGGCAGATGGTGTCGCCGAGCGCGTCCTCGTCGCTGGCGTTGTAGGCCGAGATGGTCGAGTCGAACAGCTCCTGGGCGCTGGCCTTGCCGCCGGGGGCGGGGCCGCCGGCGGGCTTGCTCTTCGACGTCGGGGCGGTCGGCGACGTGCTCTTGGGCTTCGGGGTGGACGCCTTCGGCGCCGTCGAAGGCGCGGTCGGCGCCGCCGAGCTGCTGCTCGCGGGCGGTGCGGCGGTCTGCTCGTCGTCGCGGTTCAGCAGGACCGCCGCGGTCACGCCGCCGCCGACGAGCACCACCGCGGCCACCGCGATGCCGACGATCAGGCCGGTCTTCTTCTTCGGGGGCGGGGGCGCTTCGCCGAAGCCGCCGTAGGAGTCGTAGCCGCCGAAGGACTGGGGCGGCTGGCCCCACTGGTCCTGCTGGCCGTACTGGGGGTGGCCCTGCTGGGGCTGAGGGCCCGTCTGGGGCTGGTAACCGCCCTGCCCGTACCCGCCCTGGCCGTACTGCTGCGTGCTGTCGTACCCGCCCTGGCCGTACTGCTGGCCGCCGTCGTACCCGCCGGGCTGCCCGTACTGCTGCGTGCCGTCGTACGGGCCGGGCTGGCCGAACTGCTGGGTCCCGCCGTAACCGGGCTGGGGCTGGGGGCCGCTCTGGGGGTATCCGCCCTGCTGGGGCTGGCCGTACGGCCCGGGCTGCTGCCCATGGCCGCCGGGCTGCTGGCCGTAGCCGCCCGGTTGCTGCGGCGGGTAGGTCATGAGTGGTGCCCCCTAGCGTTCCTCCGGTGGCGCCCGGCCGTCCGGGCCGGTACAGCGTCGCCCGATGCTAGCCACCGGGCCGGGCCGCCGCGCGGTTAGGGCGGAACTGGCCGGAATTGCCCGGATCCCGGGGGAGGGTTGGCGGCGTCACAGGCGGGGTACTTCGAGCCTGCTTGCTTCGTCCCGGCCCGGAGGGACCCGCGACACACCGGCGCCACGGCACCGAAATGGCCGCTTGCGCTGCGGGAATGTCCGTGCTGGAGGGGGCCGGCAAACCGCGACGCGCCGATCTTGTGATCCGGAAAGGCCTTTTCTTGTCGGTGATCGCCGGTACCGTGGAATGAAAAGCACTCCGAGGAGGTGCCCGATGCATCATGACCTTCCCGGAGGTCGGCGCGAGGAGGCCGACCCTTCAGCAACATCCGGAGCTGGGACGACGGCGGACGAGCAGGCTCGGCAGATCCGTTTTCTCGAGGAAGAAGTGGCGCTGCTGCGCCGCAAACTGACGGACTCGCCACGGCAGAACCGGGTTCTCGAACAGCGGCTCGCCGAGGCCTCGGAAAGGGTGAGCCAGCTCACCGAACGCAACACCAAACTGGTCGAAACCCTGCGCGAAGCGCGAGGACAGCTCCTCGCTCTCCGTGAAGAGGTCGACAGGCTGGCCCAGCCACCGTCCGGGTACGGCGTCTTCGTCGAGGCCTACGAGGACAACACGGTGGACGTCTTCACGGCCGGCCGGAAGATGCGGGTGTCGGTTTCGCCCGCGGTCGAGATCTCGTCCCTGCGCCGCGGCCAGGCGCTGCGGCTCAACGAGGCGCTCACCGTGGTCGAAGGCGGCGGATTCGAACGCACCGGCGAGGTGTGTGCGCTGCGTGAGGTGCTCGCCCCGGACGTCGAGGGCGGCAGCCCCCGCGCCCTGGTGGTCGGGCACGCGGACGAAGAGCGGGTGGTCCTGCTCTCCGACCTGCTGGCCGAGCAGCCGCTCAAGCCGGGCGACTCGCTGCTGGTCGACTCCAAGGCCGGCTACGCGTACGAGCGCGTGCCGAAGGCGGAGGTCGAGGACCTGGTGCTGGAGGAGGTGCCCGACGTCCGCTACGAGGACATCGGTGGCCTCACCCGGCAGATCGAGCAGATCAGGGACGCGGTCGAGCTGCCGTTCCTGCACGCCGACCTGTACCAGGAGTACCAGCTGCGGCCGCCCAAGGGCGTCCTGCTCTACGGCCCGCCGGGCTGCGGCAAGACGCTCATCGCCAAGGCGGTGGCGAACTCGCTGGCCAAGAAGGTGGCCGAGGCCCGCGGCGACGCGGCGGACGGGAAGTCCTACTTCCTGAACATCAAGGGTCCCGAGCTGCTCAACAAGTTCGTCGGGGAGACCGAGCGGCACATCCGCCTGATCTTCCAGCGGGCGCGGGAGAAGGCCTCCGAGGGCACCCCGGTGATCGTGTTCTTCGACGAGATGGACTCGATCTTCCGGACCCGTGGATCGGGCGTGTCGTCCGACGTGGAGACCACGATCGTGCCGCAGCTGCTGTCGGAGATCGACGGTGTCGAAGGCCTGGAGAACGTCATCGTCATCGGCGCCTCCAACCGCGAGGACATGATCGACCCGGCGATCCTGCGGCCGGGCCGGCTCGACGTCAAGATCAAGATCGAGCGTCCGGACGCCGAAGGCGCGAAGGACATCTTCTCCAAGTACCTGGCCGAAGGCCTGCCGATCCACGCGGACGACCTCGCCGAGTTCGGCGGCGACGCCAAGGCGACGTTCGACGCGATGATCCAGCACACGGTCGAGCGGATGTACGAGGAGAGCGACGAGAACCGGTTCCTCGAGGTGACCTACGCCAACGGGGACAAGGAAGTCCTGTACTTCCGCGACTTCAACTCGGGCGCGATGATCCAGAACATCGTGGACCGGGCGAAGAAGTCGGCGATCAAGTCGGTGCTGGAGACCAAGCAGCCGGGTCTGCGCGTGCAGCACCTGCTCGACGCGATCGTCGACGAGTTCGCGGAGAACGAGGACCTCCCGAACACCACCAACCCGGACGACTGGGCCCGGATCTCCGGCAAGAAGGGCGAGCGGATCGTCTACATCCGCACGCTCGTCACCGGCAAGAACCAGGACTCGGGGCGGGCGATCGACACCGCCACGAACACCGGTCAGTACCTGTAAGGTTCCGAACGCGCGATGGGCGGCTGCCGCGGCAGCCGCCCATCGGCGTGTCTAACGGCGGACGAGTTCGGGCTCGCTCCTGCGCAGGCGCAGCCGTCCGTGGGCGGCCAGGATCCCCAGCACCACGAGCAGGGCCCCGGCCGGCTGGTTCCAGCTCACCGGCTCACCCAGCACGAGCACCCCGAGCAGCACGCCCACGACCGGCGTCAGGTACGTCACCGCGGAGGCGTTGGCCGCGCCCCAGGCCGCGATGATCCGGGTGTTCCAGGCGTAGGCGATGCCGGTGCCGAACACGCCGAGCGCGATCATGCTCGCCACCACCGGCAGGCTCAGGTGCACCGGCGTCGCCGCGATCGCCGGGGTCAGCAGGCCCAGGATCACCGTCGCCGACGCCGTCTGCCCGAACGCGACGACCACCGGGTCCGTCCCACGCGGTGAGACGAACCGGCGCAGGTACACGAAACACGCGCCGTAGCACGTCGTTGCGCCGAGGCAGGCGAGCTGGGCGGTCAGCTGGTGGGACACGTCGATGCCGTGCCACACGCCGACGATGGTCAGCACCCCCAGGAACCCGAGCAGCAAGCCGAGCACCCGCGGCGGCGTGAACCGCTCCTCGGGCAGCGCCGCGGCCGCCAGCAGCATCGTGATCAGCGGCGTCGTCGCGTTGAAGATACTGGCCAAACCGGACGAAATGTACTGCTCCGCCCACGAGAACAGCAGGAACGGCACCACGCACAGCAACACCGACACGGCCGCGAGGTGCCCCCACAGCACGGGATCACGCGGAAGCGGCCGCCGGCGCACCAGCAGGATCCCGCCCAGCGCCAGCGCCCCCAGCGCGACCCGGGCGAGCGCCACCTGACCGGGGGAGAGCCCGCCGAGCCCCACCTTGATGAACAGGAAACTCGCACCCCACACGATCGCCAGCAGCGCGAACCGCACCGTGACCCCGAACTCCGCCCGTCGCATGACCGCAGTCAAACCGCCGGACCCACCGCGAAGCCAGTGGTTTTCCGACGCCGCATTGTGTATAACGTCCTATACCATGGGGCGCGGATGGCAGGCAGCGGTCGAGTACGTGGAAACCCGCGCCGGCGGGCCGCCGCTGCCGGAGGGGCTCGACGTCACGATCCACTTCCACCCGGACCGGCCGGTGGGGGCGATGCCGCTGCTGCGGCACTGGCTGACCGACGGGGTCTACCGCTCGCAGTTCGAGACGGGGACGGGCAACGGCGGCCTGACCGCGCACCCCGGCGGGGCCCGGTGGCGCTGGGAGCACCGGATGTTCGGCGGTGTCTACGACGAGCTGCCGCCGTCGGAGCGCCCGAAGTACGGCTCGCTCGACCACCGCTGCCGTCCGGCGGGCGGTTCGGTGCGGTTCGGGTCGGCGCACTTCCGGCTCCGGCGGGAAGTGCTGGCGCGCACGACGTTCTGCTACCCGGACAGCTTCCACGAGCCGGCGCACTTCGGCACCCGTGCCCGCTTCCCGCTGCTCCCGCTCGTCGAAGCGGACACCCCCGACGAACTCGACGACTACGTCGAAGCCCACGTCCACGGCCCGCTCCGGCTGCCGGACGACGTCGCGGCCCTGGTGCTCGACCCGTCGTTCCGCGGCACCGACGTCGAAGCCGCGGCCGCGGAGTTTCCGTTCCCCACCCGCTGGCACCACGGGTTCCGGCTCGCCGTGACGACGCTCGCCGAGCACGCGGACTACCGCGGCGCGGACGTCGTGCGGGCCGGCGAAGAAATCGCCGAAGACGGGTGGCTGGACGCCCGCGTCATCGGCGACGCCGTCCGCGCCGGCCGGCACGATCCCCAGGTGCTCAAGCGCGTGTGGCATTGCACCGCGCGGTTCGGGCTACGCGGTTAGCAGCGCCTCGGTCAGCCGCCGCCAGTGCGGCATGGCCGAAGTGCCCGGTTCGACGCCGATGACCTGGACGCCGACGTGGTCGGCGCCCGCGTCGAGGTGCTGCCGCAGCTTCGCGGTGATGGTCTCGAGGTCGCCCCAGACCACCAGGTCGTCGACGAGCCGGTCGCTGCCGCCGTCGATGTCTTCCTCGGTGTACCCGAGCCGGAGGAACTTCGCGATGTTGTACGGCGTGGTGAGGTACGGGTGCAGGTGCTCGCGGGCGATCTCGCGCGCCTTGGCCGCGTCGGTCTCGAACAGCACCGCGTGCTCGACGCCGAGGAACGGGGCCGCGCCGAGGATTTCGCGCGCCTGGGCCGTGTGCTCCGGGGTGACGTGGTAGGTGTGCGCGCCCGCCGACCGGTCGCGGGCCAGCTCCAGCATCTTCGGGCCGTACGCGGCGAGGATCCGGCGCATCGGCGCGCGCGGGGCGGGGTTGACCTTCGGGTCGATGTCCAGCGTGTCGAGGTAGTCGTTCATCGCCCGAAGCGGCTTCGTGCCGGGCTTTCCGGCCCCGAAACCCAGGCCCAGCAGGTGGCGGTCGGGGTAGGCGTCGGCCAGCAGCAGGGCCGCGCCGCGGGTCCACTGCGCTTCGCGGGACCAGATCTGCGCGATGCCGTTGACGACGGTGAGGCGTTCGGTGGCGGCGAGGAGGAACCCGGCGTGCGTGAGGGCCTCCCGGCCCTGGCTTTCCGGGATCCAGAGCGCCGGCCAGCCGAGTTCTTCCAGTTCCCGCACCGAATCCCGGATCAGGCCGGCCGGCTGGTCCTCGAAGTCGAACGTCCAGATCCCGTAGCGGCCGAGCCGCATGTTCTCGATCGTACCCATAAATCGAAGTATCGCAGATTTTCGATATGAAGCAACGGACAGGCCGGCGAAGCGGGGGAGGGGCAGGTCAGAGGAGGTGACCGAGGGTGGCGACGAGCTCGGCGATCCGGGCTTCGTCCCGCTTGTAGTGCGTCCACTTGCCGACACGCGTCGCCCGCACCAGCCCGGCGCGCTGCAGCTCGGCCATGTACGCCGAGACGGTCGACTGCGCGAGCCCGGTCTTCTCCTGGATGTGCGTCACGCACACGCCTACCTCGACCGGATCGGCAATGGCTCGCTCCACCGGAAAGTGGCGCACCGGCTCCCGCAACCACCGCAGCACCTGCAACCGCACCGGGTTCGCGAGCGCCTTGAACACGTCGAGCAGCTGCTCGACGTCGGCTTCGGGTTCGGTGTGCGCAGTCATGGGCCTCGAGATCAGCATAACCGCCCCCGGCGTGTACTCCCCGGCGCCGCGCGTATAACGACCTATACTCGCGGGCGTGACCGAAAAATCCCGGCCTCGCGCACCCATCACCGAACCCGACGTCCTGGCCTGGCTGGAGACGACGGCGGCCGCCGTCGAAGCGGGGGAGGTGAGCGCCCAGGAACTCATCGACATGCTCGGCGAGCTGCGCCGCGCGTCCGCGGCCTGCGCCGACGCCTCGGACTGGCTGCTGCTCGCGGCCCGCGAAGGCGGCGCCAGCCTCCGCCAGATCGCGCCGGTGTTCGGCAAGGGCTACGTCCGGGCCCCCGCCGCACGCCTCGAGAAGCTGCACCGCCAAGCGCAGACCGCGGGGCAGTGGCTGGCCATCCTGCGGCACAAGCAGACCGCATGAGGACGCGCATCGCCCTCGGACTGGCGGCGCTGGGCCGCCCCGCGTACATCAACCTGGGCAGCGAAGGGGCGCTGCCGGCGGTGCGGGACGTCGCTTCGATGCGCGCGGCGACGTACGCGGTGCTCGACGACGCCTACGCCGCGGGTATCCGGCACGTCGACGTCGCCCGCTCCTACGGGCGCTCCGAGGAGTTCCTGGCCGGCTGGCTCGCCGAGCGCGGGCACCCGGGGATCGAGGTCTCCAGCAAGTGGGGCTACGCCTACGTGGGTGAGTGGCGCCTCGACGCCGACGTGCACGAGGTGAAGGAGTATTCGGCGGCGCGGTTCGCGGTGCAGTGGGCGGAAACCCTGGCGCTGCTGGGGGATCGGGTCGGGCTCTACCAGGTGCATTCGCTCACTGTGGACAGTCCGCTGTTCACCGACGAGCCGTTGCTGGAAGCGCTCGCGGAGCTGTCCGCGAACGGGGTCGCGGTCGGGTTCTCGACGTCCGGGCCGGCCCAGGCGGCCGCGATCGAGCGGGCGTTCGCGCTGGAAGTGGCCGGGCGCCCGGTGTTCTCGGCGGTGCAGTCGACGTGGAACGTCCTGGAACCGTCCGCGGGGCCGGCCCTGGCCGCGGCGCACGCGGCCGGGAAGCGGGTGCTGGTCAAGGAAACCCTGGCCAACGGCAGGCTGGCGGTCGAGGCGCCGGCCGCGGTCCGCGAGCTCGCGGCCGCACACGGGATCGGGCCGGACGCGATCGCGGTGGCCGCGGTGCTGGCCAACGACTGGGCGGACCGGGCGGTCCTCGGCCCGGCGAGCCCGGCGCAGCTGGCGGCGAACCTGCGGGGCGCCACGCTTTCGCTGAGCACGGAGGAGGAGGCCGTCCTCGCGGGGCTGGCGGAGAATCCGGAGCAGTACTGGCGGCACCGGTCCTCCTTGGCGTGGCGGTGAGCCGCTGCACTACCCTTCGCAGGCACAAGAGCACGTTGGGAGGCCGGATCAGGTGCGTCATCGGCAGGCGATCGCGTTGGCCGCGGTCGCGTTGGTCGGCCTCACGGGCTGCGAAGGGCCCGATCCGGACAACCTCGAGACGTACTACGACGATCCGGTGACCACGTCGGCGCCGGCCCCGGCCCCCGCGGAGGCGCGGGTGAGCCAGGCGCAGGCCGCGCCGGTGAAACCGCCGGCCCCCGACCTCGGCCCGCTCGCGGAGGGGGCGCTGCTGACCGACGCCGACGTCGCGGAAGAAGGGGTGCAGCCGGGGTCCGGGGAAGCTTCGGGGTGCCTGACGGCGGCGGTGTCGGCCGCCAGCCGGACGGCGTCCTGGCGCTACCCCAGCAGCTCGGTGCTGAGCCACCGCGTGGCCGCGTATCCGGAGCCGGCGGCGGCCCGGGCCGTCGCGGGCGCCGAGTGCGCGGGCCGCGAGGTCACCGTGCCCGCCCAGTCCGGGGTCGAGGTCCAGCGGGCGTGGTGCGAGGGCAAGACCTGCACGGTGTTGCTGGCGAAGGGCAGGCTCGTGTCCGGGCTGACCGTCTCGGCGAGCACGGAGGCCCGGGCGGTGGACGCGGCGAAGCGCCTGCTGCCGGCGATGACGGCGAAACTGACCGCTCAGCCGTAGCGGCGGAACCATTCCTGGACGCCTTCGCGGCCGTCGGGGATGAAGGGCAGCTCCGGGGCCGGGTCCTCGATCCAGGCCCGCAGCTCGTCCAGGGTGATCCAGCGGCCTTCGACGATCTCTTCGGCCTGGTGGCGGATCGGGCCGTCCCAGCGGACTTCGAAGGCGAAGTTGTGGCAGCGGTTGCGGCCGTCGTCGTACACCTTGGTGAACAGGGGCACCGGTTCCACTCCCTGGACGCCGAGTTCTTCGGCGAGTTCGCGGCGGGCGCATTCGGCCGGGGTCTCGCCCGCGGCCACCACCCCACCGGCCCAGCAGTCCCAGGTGGAGGGGAACACGTCCTTACCGGGCGTGCGCAGGTGCACGTAAACCGCGGTTCCGTCACCCGAACGGACCAGGACGACGCCTGCGGCGTGCCACAGCGCGCCGGCGCGGACGGCGGCGCGGGTCGTCCGGCCGACCACGGCTCCGGCCTGGTCATAGAGGGCAACGAGTTCGTCACTGCCTGGCATGGGTGCATCGTTCCACTAGGACGACCCCGTAGGGTGGGGACATGCGGCGGATCATGGGAACCGAAGTCGAGTACGGCATCTCCGTGCCGGGCGACGCGACGGCGAATCCGGTACTCACCTCCACCCAGGTCGTGCTGGCGTACGCGGCGGCGGCCGACATCCCGCGCGCCCGCCGGGCGCGGTGGGACTACGAGGTGGAGAGCCCGCTGCGGGACGCGCGCGGGTTCGACCTGACCGGCCCGGGCGGCCCGGGGCACGACCCGGACGTCGAGGACCTGGGCGCGGCGAACGTCATCCTGACCAACGGGGCACGCCTGTACGTCGACCACGCGCACCCGGAGTACTCGGCGCCCGAGGTGACGAACGCGCGTGACGCGGTCATCTGGGACAAGGCGGGCGAGCGGGTGATGGAGGAGGCGGCGATGAAGGCCGCTTCCGTGCCGGGCCAGCCACAGCTGCAGCTGTACAAGAACAACGTCGACGGCAAGGGCGCGAGCTACGGCACGCACGAGAACTACCTGATGGCGCGGTCGACGCCGTTCACCGCGGTGATCGCCGGGCTGACCCCGTTCTTCGTCTCGCGGCAGGTCGTCACCGGCTCGGGCCGGCTCGGGATCGGCCAGCAGAGCGAAGAGGCCGGGTTCCAGCTCTCCCAGCGTGCGGACTACATCGAGGTCGAGGTCGGCCTGGAGACCACGCTCAAGCGCGGGATCATCAACACCCGCGACGAGCCGCACGCGGACGCGGACAAGTACCGGCGGCTGCACGTCATCATCGGCGACGCGAACATGTCGGAGTACTCGACGTACCTGAAGGTCGGCACGACGGCGCTGGTGCTGGACCTGATCGAGTCCGGCATCCGGTTCGACGACCTGAAGCTGGACGAACCGGTCAAGGCCGTCCACCAGATCAGCCACGACCCGACGTTGAAGACGCAGGTCGCGCTGGCGAACGGCAAGAAGTACACCGGGCTGGACCTGCAGTTCGCCTACCACGAGATCGCGTCGCAGAACCTCGAGCGCACCGGCGCCGACCAGGCGTCGAAGGAGGTCCTGCGGGTCTGGGGCGAGATCCTGGACGCGCTGGCCCGCGACCCGCAGGAGTGCGCGGACCGGCTGGACTGGCCGGCCAAGCTGCGGCTGCTCGAGGGCTACCGGCAGCGTGACCAGCTGGCCTGGGGCGCGCCCCGGCTGCGGCTGGTCGACCTGCAGTATTCGGACGTGCGGCTGGCGAAGGGCCTGTACAACCGGCTCGTCACCCGCGGGTCGATGAAGCGCCTGGTCACCGAGGAGGAGGTGCTGGCCGCGGTGACGACGCCGCCGTCGGACACCCGCGCCTACTTCCGCGGCCGGGCGCTGGAGAAGTACGCGACGTCGATCGCGGCGGCTTCGTGGGATTCGGTCATCTTCGACGTGGGCAAGGAGTCGCTGGTGCGGATCCCGACCCTGGAGCCGCTGCGGGGGACGAAGGCGCACGTCGGCAAGCTGCTGGACAACGCGGCGACGGCGGAGGAGCTCGTGGAGGCGCTCACCGGTTCGGACTAGGCGGGACGCACCAGCGATCGCGGCGTGACCCCGAATGTCGGGGCCGCTGGGTAGGCTAGGAAACATCAGCCACACCGGGAGGCGAGATGGCCCAGGAAAAGATCGAAAAGCACGGCGGTGGTGACTCCGACGAGGAGTTCGACGACACCGGCGCGGCGGGTCAGGAGCGGCGCGAGAAGCTCGGCGAGGACGTCGACACGATCCTCGACGAGATCGACGACGTGCTCGAGGAGAACGCCGAGGACTTCGTCCGGGCCTACGTGCAGAAGGGCGGCGAATAGCCGCTGTCGAGGGCACTGCGCCCTTGCCGACCGTTCAGCCGGCGGCCGGGGCTCCGCGCGGCGTCCGCGCCCGCGCGGGGCTCCGGCCCGCACAGATGGGATTTTTGAGCACGTATGGACAACACCAGGGGCATCTCGGGTCCCGCGCTGCCTGCGCCGTACTTCTCCTCGGCGACGTCGTCGTTTTCGGACTTCCTGCGCGTGCAGGCGCCGGAGCTGCTGCCCGAGCGGCGGGTGACGCCGGGCGCGGCCGAGCTGGGCGTGCCGCACGGGACGACGATCGTCGCGTGCACCTTCGCCGGCGGGGTGCTGATCGCGGGTGACCGGCGGGCGACGTCGGGCAACCTGATCGCGAGCCGCGACATCGAGAAGGTGCACGTCACCGACGAGTATTCGGCGGTCGGCATCGCGGGCACGGCGGGGCTGGCCGTGGAGATGGTGCGGTTGTACGCGGTCGAGCTGGCGCACTACGAGAAGATCGAGGGCGTTTCGCTGTCGCTGGACGGCAAGACGAACAAGCTGGCCGGGATGGTCAAGGCGAACCTCGAGATGGCGATGGCCGGGCTGGCGGCGATCCCGCTGTTCGTGGGCTACGACCTGGAGGCCGAGGACGCCAAGCACGCGGGCCGGATCGTGTCGTACGACGCCGCGGGCGGGCGGTACGAGGAGAACGGCGGTTACGCGGGCATCGGCTCGGGTTCGCTGTTCGCGAAATCGGCGTTGAAGAAGCTGCACGACCCGGACGCCGACGCCGAGGGCGCGGTCCGCGTCGCGGTGGAGGCCCTGTACGACGCGGCGGACGACGACACGGCATCGGGCGGCCCGGACCTGGTGCGCAGGATTTTCCCGAGCGTCGTGACGATCACCGCCGAGCACGGCGCGGTCCAGCTGTCGGAGTCGGAGACGGCGGCGGTGGCCGAAGCCGTGGTGGCGGGGCGGATCGAGCGCCAGCAGCGCCGGCTGTCCTGACCCGGGGCCTGAACCAGTGAACGTTGGAACACCGAAAGACCTGGAGCGCACACCGTGACGATGCCGTTGTATGCCTCTCCCGAGCAGCTGATGCGGGAGCGTTCCGAGCTGGCGCGCAAGGGCATCGCGCGCGGCCGGAGCGTGGTGGTCCTGAAGTACTCGGGCGGCGTCCTGTTCGTTGCGGAGAACCCGTCGGCGACGCTGCACAAGGTCTCCGAGATCTACGACCGCATCGGTTTCGCGGCGGTCGGGCGCTACAGCGAGTTCGAGAACCTCCGCGTGGCGGGCATCCGTCACGCGGACCTGAAGGGCTACCAGTACGACAGGCGTGACGTGAGCGCCCGAGCGCTGGCGAACGCCTACGCGGCGACGCTGGGCAGCATCTTCACCGAGCAGCTGAAGCCGTTCGAGGTGGAGATCTGCGTGGCGGAGGTGGGAGCGAGTTCGGCGGAGGACCAGCTGTACCGCCTGACGTACGACGGCTCGATCTTCGACGAGCCGCAGTACGTGGTGATGGGCGGCCAGACGGACAAGATCTCGGCCAAGCTGAAGGAGACGTTCGAGGACGGCCTGGACCTCCAGGCGGCCCTGGGCGTGGCGGTGGCGGCCTTGAGGACGCCGAACCAGCCGACCACGGGATCGTCATCGTCGTCGTCGGCGAACGCATCGGCGAACGGCAACGGCGAGGCGGACCCGATCAAGCTGGAGGTGGCGGTTTTGGACCGCGACCGCCCGAGGCGCATGTTCCGCCGCTTGACGGGAGCAGCACTGGACACGCTACTGCCGGTCCCGGATCCCCAGGGCGAGGAGCCGGAGAGCAAGCCCGAAGGCGAGTAGTTTCCCGAGCAAAGCGGGGCGGGGCCGATGGGCCGCGCCCCGCTTTTGCGTCGCAACACGGCCGGGAACGGCGCCGCGGCCCTTGCCAACGGCCCGAAGGGCCGAAGCACGCCGAGACTGGCCCGTTTCGGCGGCTCGGCAGAGCAAGCTCGCCGAGCACGCGGAACCGCCCCGGCCACACCCCCCTGCCGACCCGATACGCAGCCGAGCCAGCGGCCGACAGGCCGGGTCAAGGCACGCTTTCCCGCCTTGACGCGGCCTGTCGGCCGTTGAACAATCAAGCGTTCGGGCCGGCGGGAACCACCCACGCAGGCTCATAGGGCAGCCCCCGCGCAGCTCACCTCAAGACGTAGCAGGAGAAGTCCGAAACCCCTCATCGGCAAAAGCCAGCAAATACGGCAAGGTCGCCCGAGCGGTATGCCAGGTGTGATTGAACCCCCGCTCGGCATGAACCACAGCCTCCTGCCCCCGTGCATGCAGCGCATCGGCGATCCGCCGAGCCGTCGCAACATCCGTGGGCGCCCCGGTCCCCACCGCAAGCATCACCGAGATCGGCGCCGAAAACCGCATAGTAGGCAGATATCGCCGAGGCGTGTTGGCCGCGATCGCCGCCCGGTTCCCGTCGAGGATGCCCACGGAGTCGTTCAAGTCGTCGTAGGGCAGGGCGATCACCAGCGTCGCGAACTCGTCGACGTGGTGCAGCCCGATGTTCAACGCCCCGAACCCGCCACCCGACATCCCACCCAGCGCCCGATGACTCCGGTCAGCCAACGTCCGGTACCGCTGGTCGATCGCCGGAACCACCGTCCCGGCCAGGTAGCTCTCCAGCTGAGGCCCACCGGGAACGTTCAGGCACTCCCAGTCGGTACTCGGATTCCCGGCGGTCATGTCGACACTGACCACGATCATCGGCGCGATGACATTGGCCTTCTCCAACGCCTGCAGCGTTCCCGGCGCATCCCCGGAGGTGAGCCAGTCCCGAGGACCCCCGAACGGATACCCGTGGATGAGATACACGACCGGATACCGCCGGGCCGGATCACTGTCGTACCCGGGCGGCAGGATGACGTAGTTGCTCCCCGACGGCACCCCGTGCGCCGGATCAGGAAGGTTCACGACGTCGATCCGCTGACCCGCGACCGCAGGACCCGCAGCAGGCCGCGGAGCGGAGGAAGAAGCAGACGGAGCCTCACTCCCGTCGTCGAGCAGCCGCCCGGCGAAGTTGACGACTCCGGGACCTCGCTGCAGGAGCCGCGCCAGGTCGTCGGAGGTCCGGACATACCCCACGTAGCTGTTCAGCGCCGTCACCGCCGCCAGCAGCAGGAGCACGCCGAACGCCGTGAAGCCCCAGCGCCGGACGCGGCGGCGGTACCAGAGCGCCACCACGACAGCAAGCACCGCCACCGCCGCCGAAGCGAAGCCGAGCCAGATCAGCGGGGACTCGAGCGGGCCCAGGTCGCGGGCGCGGGCGGTGACGTCGCCCGGCAGCACCGGGTCGCTCGCCGCCCGGTGGATGACGCTCGCCAGGCCGTGGCCGTCCATCGACTCCCCGCTCGTCCGGCCGCGGGCCGGAGGGCCCGCGGCTCGGTCGCGAAGCTAGCGAGCGGTCGCTGTGCGTACGTTGAGAGACGGTAAAGCAACCTTTAGGGCCGGTAGAGCGTCAGGGCGCTGGGCCGGGACCGGAAGCGGAACCGGTTGCCGAGCGGGCCGACCTCGCCGTCGGTGGCGACGCGGCGGTTGCCGTCGAGGAGCTCGACGTCCAGCTCCGGCAGGTCGAGTTCCTGGTAGACGTGGCTGGCGGCGAGGCTGCGGGTGATCATCGCCAGCAGGAACCGGGCGCGGGAGTAGGGCAGGTCGGCGCGCAGGTAGCGGATGTCGAGCAGGCCGGTGTCCAGCGCGGGCCGCCGGCTCGGGGCGAACCCCTTCGGCGCGTACGTGCCGTTGCCGACGAACAGCAGCCAGACCTGCGTCTTCTTGCCGTTGAGCCGGACGGTCAGCGGCTTGGCGTGCCGCAGCGTCCGGGCCAGCGCGATCGCCGCCGAGGGCCACTTGGGGTGCTTTTCCTGCAGCTTCTCGCGCAGCCGGACCATCTCGGGGTAGCCGCCGAGGCTGGCGGTGTTGACGAACCAGCGGTGGGCCGGCTCGCCGGCGCCGTCGATCTCGACTTCGCCCAGGTCGACGCGGACGGCGTTGCCGACCTCGGTCGCCGCGTCGGCGTCGGGCATCGAGCTGACGCCGACGTCGCGGGCGAAGTGGTTGAGCGTGCCCGCCGGGACCAGGGCGAGCGGCAGGTCGCGCTCGGCGGCCACGGAAGCCACCGCGGCGACCGTGCCGTCGCCGCCCGCGACGCCGAGCGCGCGGATCGTGCCGCGGGCGTCGATCTCGGCTTCGAGCTGGGTGCGCAGGTCCTGCTTCGGGTCCGGGTAGAGCACCGTGGCCTTCGGCCAGGCGAACTTGACGTCCTCGGTCGGGTCCTGGCCGGCGACGCCGGAGTTCGGGTTGACCACCGCGAGCATGTCCTCGCCGTCGACCATCTCGGGGGCGTCCGCGTCGTGGGCCGTGCGGCCCGGGACGTCGTCGTGCAGCGGCCACCAGTGCCGGGTGGCCAGGCCGACGCCGACACCGATGCCCAGGCCGACGCCGACGTCCGAGGGCCAGTGCACGCCGGTGTGGACCCGCGAGTAGGCGACGGCCAGCGCCAGCGGGGCGACGGCCAGCCCGGCCCGCGGCGACTCCATCGCCACCGCCGTGGCGAAGGCCGCCGCGGAGGCTGAGTGCCCGGACGGGAACGACGACGACGTGGGACGTTTCCGCAGGCGGCGGTGCATCGGCGTCTCTTCCTCGGCCGGGCGGCGGCGGGGGAACACCGGCTTGCCGATGAGGTTCGCGGCCGCGCTGGCCCCGGCGATCGCGACGACCCCGCGCAGGGCGGCCCGGCGGGTCTCGCCCGGACGGGCGGCCAGCAGGGCCGCGACGCCCCACCACAGGCGCGACTTGTTCGCCGACCTCGACAGCGTCCTCAGCGCGTCGTCGGCCTTCGAGGCGGGCAGCGAGGCAGTGCGGCGCATCAGGGCGCGGTCGGTCCGGCCGACCTGCCGGAAGGCCCGGATGAGCTGGTGTGACAAGGGAGTCCGCCTTCCGCATGACGTCAAGAGCCGTGCTCCAATCGTGCCGTATTCCGGGTGAATTCACCGTCTGTGGCCTACTGGGGGCGTGTCGACGCCCGAACGGCGCACCGTGGGAGGGGGTCCAGCGCCTACTCTGGTGGAATGCAGCGGCGGATCTTTGGCATCGAGACCGAGTTCGGGGTCACGTGCACCTTCCACGGACAGCGCAGGCTCTCGCCCGACGAGGTGGCGCGTTACCTCTTCCGGCGGGTCGTGTCCTGGGGACGCTCATCGAACGTCTTCCTGTCGAACGGCTCCCGGCTCTACCTGGACGTCGGCTCGCACCCCGAGTACGCGACGGCCGAGTGCGACGACCTCGTCCAGCTGGTCACGCACGACAAGGCCGGCGAGCGGATCCTCGAGGACCTGCTGGTCGACGCCGAGCGGCGGCTCGCCGACGAGGGCATCGGCGGCGACATCTTCCTGTTCAAGAACAACACCGACTCCGCGGGCAACTCCTACGGCTGTCACGAGAACTACCTGGTGACGCGCGCGGGCGAGTTCTCCCGGATCGCGGACGTGCTGCTCCCGTTCCTGGTGACCCGCCAGCTCATCTGCGGGGCCGGCAAGGTGCTGCAGACCCCGCGCGGCGCGGTCTACTGCCTCTCCCAGCGGGCCGAGCACATCTGGGAGGGCGTCTCCAGCGCCACCACCCGCTCGCGGCCGATCATCAACACCCGCGACGAGCCGCACGCCGACGCCGAGCGCTACCGGCGGCTGCACGTCATCGTGGGCGACTCGAACATGGCCGAGCCGACGACCATGCTCAAGGTCGGCTCGGCGAACCTGGTGCTCGAGATGATCGAGGCCGGCGTCCAGTTCCGCGACTTCACCCTGGACAACCCGATCCGGGCGATCCGCGAGATCAGCCACGACCTCACCGGCCGCCGCCAGGTGCGGCTGGCCGGCGGGCGCGAGGCCTCGGCGCTGGACATCCAGCGCGAGTACCACGCCCGCGCGGTCCAGCACATCAAGGACAACGGCACGACCGCGGCGAACGAGCGCGTCGTCGAGCTGTGGGGCCGGGCCCTCGAAGCGGTCGAGCAGCAGGACTTCGGCAAGATCGACACCGAGATCGACTGGGCGATCAAGCACCGGCTGGTCGAGCGCTACCGGCACAAGCACGACCTGGACCTGTCCAGCCCGCGCATCGCCCAGCTCGACCTGGCCTACCACGACATCCGCCGGGGCCGGGGCATCTTCGACCTGCTCCAGCGCAAGGGCCTGGTCCGCCGGGTCACCGACGACGGCGAGATCGAGGCGGCCAAGGACACCCCGCCCCAGACGACCCGGGCCAAGCTGCGCGGCGACTTCATCGCCGCCGCCCAGGCCGCGGGCCGCGACTTCACCGTCGACTGGGTGCACCTCAAGCTGAACGACCAGGCCCAGCGCACGGTCCTGTGCAAGGACCCGTTCCGCTCGGTCGACGAGCGGGTGGAACGCCTGATCAGCTCGCTCTAGTTCCCCCTCTGCCGCGGCCGGTCGTGAGTGGTAAGGCGGGTTCTAACCCGCCTTACCAC